>JAFGDY010000236.1 GCA_016931895.1 Anaerolineae bacterium | reverse complement strand
TGCTCCAGAAATAGTCGGTTGAAAAAACAGAGAAAACAATTGCAGATGCACCAATTTTATTAATGTGACAATGTCAAGTTAAGGCCGAGGCATACCCGGCCAAGGTCTGGTAAACCCAAAACCAGACCCTTAATTTTTATCAAATAGTTGGCGTCAAGTTTAAAGCTAGATAAGCTTGACCCGAAAGGAGGTGAAACAAATGTATGACCGAAGATACCTACAACGGTTGGCACAATCGAGAGACCTGGCTTGTCAATCTCTGGATTGATAACGAACCATATCTCTACGAGCGAGCCAACGAATGTCGATCAGCTTCCGAGATTGAGGAAATGATCGACGAAGTTTTCGAGAATGAAGAATTCTCATCAGAACTATTTAACGACTTGATCAACGCGGCTCTCTGCCGCGTCGATTGGCACGAAATATACAAAGCCAGAAAAGAAGAAGAGGAACTACAACAACAAACGGCGGAATTGTCGCCCTCGCAAAAGTGACAAACAACCCCCGCCGATAGCAAGATTATATCACAGACCCGGCCTCCGGTCGGGTCTGTTTTACTCATAAAATTGCCCCTTGACTCTGCCGGTCAGTATGAGATAATGCCATTATAACATTATTAAAGCATAATGGCTTTGCCATTAGAAAGACAATATGAAACCAAATCTCTTCATCATCAACAACGGCCAAGTTATTGAACTTGATTATATTCCCGGACCAGATCTCGGCGCAACACCTCAAGGAACAATAAACATCAGCTACCAGAAATTAGTTGAAATTCTGGGTCAACCCAACGGAGAAGCCGACGGCGAGGTTGATGCTAAATGGGTCGTCTACACCCCTAGAGGCATAGTTGTCATTCAAAACTGGAGAGACGGCAAGAACTTTATGGGAGAAAAAGGATTGCCCATTGAAAAGATCAATCACTGGAAGATCAAAGCTCATTCTGAAAATCCGATTGGTTGGCTTTCTGAAACACTGGGCGTACCGGTAAAAAAAATTGGAGAACGTGTTGGTTTCCTCAGAGCCATCCACAACATCCTCCACTAACATTATATCAGAGACCCGGCGATTTTGGTCGGGTCTCTGGATTCCATTATCAATTACAATTAACTACCCCACGAAAGGAGGTGGTGTTATATGGTTACTGAAAATTCAGTCACCTCTCCCCCACTTGAAGCCGCGACATTTTATTTGATGCCGGATCACCAAATCATCCTTGAGGAGATCAGGCTTAAACTCAGACGACAAAATATCAAAGCTTCAAAAAGTAAATTGGCTAGAGTTGCGATTCAACTTTTAGAAGAACAACCCATTGCCGATATTATTCGTCGGTTGAAACTGGACAGGGGAGAGAAGTAGGAGAGGGGTGTTACCTCTCCCCTACCCTACCGGCTATATAAAAATTTTTTTGAAAAAATTTTATAGTCTTCTCTCTGTTATATGTTATTGAATTCTCTTCTCTGCCACTTCATGTTTCCTTCATTCTGTTTTGAGAATCGAATAAAGTAGTGTTTTTGGCCGCGACATATATATCAGTGAGGGGCGGGCTTGCACGCCGAACTTGGCAACTGGTGGACAAAATGGGTAAAATTCAGCGAAAAAGCCAGTATTTTGCTCTAAATTCATCTGTTTTTAGCTGAAATGCTGGAATTCTAGCCTGTGACGTCCAAATCGTCGTTTCTCTGGGTATAGGTTTTAAAACCCATAGGCAAACCCAGGGATAGCAACTCAGAATCCACATCTTTTGGACCCAAGTTCTTGCAGAAAATCATATCCGCTGTAAGCGGATTTTAGATCACGCCCCGCATAGCGGGGCTTCCGCTTTTCTCCCGCCTGGCGGAGGGGTCGGGGGAGGAGCCAGGCGGGAAACCCGCCGTCGGGCAAGGCCAGCGACCACAGGGAGCGCAGCCGAGGCCGACTCCCCCCGGCGCAAAGGGGGCAGGGAGCAAACGAGGTCTTCCCCGCCGTGGGCGGAGGAAGGACGAGTGGCAAGGCTCGAACGAAGTTCGGGGCGGTGCGACCGGTGCTGGAACGAAGTGACAGCAGCCCCCTGCCGTCCGAAACCCGAAGGGTTGTAGGATGGGTACAATTCCGAAGAGCGTAGCGACATCGGATTTGTGCCCACGGCGGGGGGAGTCGGGCTGGGCAAACGCAGTGCAGCCGCAGCCCGACGGCGGAAGCAGTCACGAGTGCTGCCCCCCACCATGTCGCCGTCCACTTCTCGTATGCGAGAGGTGGTTTTCCAGATAAGAGAGTGCTTTCTTATCTGGAAAAAGGCGACGGGCGGGGGTGGCCGAGGACTGCTTAACCTCCCCGATGACCGCCAGGGTTCGATACCCGCAGCGGTCATATTTTTGTACGGTGGAAAATGCTATGGGGTATGTTGTTCAGAAAACACAGTCAACAACCCATTATGAGGGTGGATACAACATAGGTTGCGACACACGAAGTTCGGGCTTTTGTTGGAATCAGTTGCGGACTTTTGTTACTCATCCAGAACCAGGTATTGAACGGTGGCAGCCTGACCATTCAGGTGGTCACCCAATGCCTGTTGGCTTTCTTTCAGTAAACGACCTTCTATCTGTTCTTTGATAAAACGGTTGGGCACGGCGATAATCGCTTTGCCTCGTTGGAGAGCCAGCAACCTACTTGGAGCCAAGTAAGCATTGAAACTCACCTTCGGTATCTGTTCTTTGAGGGTTTCCAAAACCTGTGACCACAACTTCTCTTCCTTATCACTGGTGTGATACTGTTCTCGTAACATCTCCAGCCGTTTCGCGCGCGCTTTTTCTCGTTGCTGTAGCGATGCCTCTTGCTGCTGATTGCGTGCGTAAATAAACTTCTCTTGCGCTTGTAGACACTGTTTTTTCACCAACGATGCTACTGCTTTTTGTTTACGAGTTTGAAAGCCTTTGCGGTCTTCGGCAGCATAATCTTGTTCAATGGCTCGACGTAACAAACCGGCAGGATTGGTCTTGATGGAGTGAGGATCGTTTTTTTGCTTCCATTCAAGCCAATCAAGGTTATTCTCAATTCGTTCTCGGTCATAGGTATTGGTTAGGCGGTGAGCCACCCTTTTTTCTATTCCTCTGTCAATCAGGGCAGCAGCAAGACCTCCGTAGTTAGTGGTAGTGCTGTCAGATATTTCTGTTTCACTTTTTTTCTTTGCTGTTGTTTTACTGTATGTTGTATTACTGTTTATTGTGTGTCTCACTGCTGAGACAAGCCCTTGTTTCACCGGTGAGACAACCCTTGTCTCACTACTGAGACAAGGGTCAATAGACATTCTTAATGAGTATATGGTGGGTAGGTTTCCTTTCTCTGGACTGCGATTTTGGATGGCATTGATGAGATTTTTTTTCTTCAAAGACTGTAAGGCTCTGGCAACCGTTGCCTTGCTCAAACCTGTTCCTCTGTCCAGAACTCTACCATCGTGAGTGACAATGCCATTAACGAGTTGGCTGAGTGAGATATTATCAACCTGTTTCTTAAAACCAAATGTCCGTCGGATAATGTAAAGCAGGACTTTTAACTCTTTCTCATCCAAATCTTGCATGATGTGATCGAATAGAAGATCGGGAACATGAGTTGTATTAGGATAGCCAAACCCTTGGAAGTTGTTAAAGTTGAATGGCGTTGACGCGGATTGGACAGATTTGCTCATATAACAGGGTTTGCCAAGTTAATATTTTTTCAGGGAAATTCTTTAATCTCCCTCAAGGTTAAGTACTTTTTCTAGATACACCTCGATAGCTTCACGAATGATCCGGCTCGATGATAAACGTTTCCCCATCCTTTTTTCATATTGGTATTGTAGGTCGCGTATCTTCTGTTTCTGGTCGGTAAATATCTCAAAACTGTAGCGTTCCGTTGGACGTCTTTTTGTCTCAACCACACCTTGGTTCATCTCATCTAAAACACTTTTTTCATCCGTGTTCTTTATAACCGTTCGGTTCACCCGTTCGGTGTCACCGTTCATTCGTTCGGTAGTAGTGGTGAGTGAGGGTTTTGCCTTTTCTACTTTCTTGATAGGACGAGCATCCTCCGGCATAGAAACTGCTTCAGGATTTGGAGTGCGTGAGGATCTAAAGGAATCAATTTTGGGCTGTTTCATATGTTTTGAATCACCCAATCTGCCAGCCTTATGTAGGCTAATGAGCCTTTATGCTGGGGGTTGTATTGGGTGATTGGCATTTTTTTATCATAACTACGCGGAAACTCAATTGATTCGGGAATCAAGATTGGCAAAATATTATCGCGCCATATCTTTCGAGCGTTTTGGACAATACCAGGGGAATGGATCGTTCCCCCTTTGTACATCGTAAAAAGAACGCGAATTTCTTGTTTGGTCAGATGGTCATATTTACTCCACATTACATCGGTTACGTAATTTAGAAGATCTGTCAATCCGTCAATCGCCATCCGTTCAGCAGAGGCTGGAGCGATGATCCAGTCACCAGCATACAAAGCGTTGAAGGATAGAAGTTGTTTGCCGGGAGGGGAGTCAAGAATGATGTAATCATAATTGACCAATAGGGGACTGAGAAACTCTTTCAATAACCCCTCATCTTTACCAGCCTCCATCGCCTCTTCAATGGCAGCTAATAGGTCACTAGATGGAAGCAGATCAAATCCCCATTTGAGTTTTTGAACTGCCATCGCCGCAGCAGTTTGCCTGAGAAATACATGATAGAGGTTGGGAACAATACGTTCTGGTTCAAGCCCAAGATACTTTGTGGCCGAAGCTTGTTGATCTAGATCGACCAACAGAACCCGCTTACCTTTTTGAGTGAGAGCAGAAGATAATGATACAGCCGTGGTGGACTTACCTACACCACCTTTGAAGATAGAGATGGAGATTATTTTAGCCATTGTCCTTGGGCTTGAATTTGGTATTCTCTAAAAACTTATTAAATGAAACAAGTGGAATACGAAACTCATCGCCAACTTTCCTTACATTTTCAAAATCACCTTTGTGAATCCATCGGATGATGGTAACCTTTGATTTATCAAGTAATCTGGCGGCTTGGGAGGGGAGAAGATAATCTTTCATAAGAAATGTGGGTTTAGATGGATGTAACGTGTGTAACGGTTGTAACTATTACATCTACTATACGTGAGGAAAACTGTCGATGTCAACCGCAGTATTTTTTAGAGGCAGAAAAATAAAATTTGTTATGCGTACTGTAACCAATCTGGTGTTGGTCTGAATTCAGGCCAACGTTTAATTAACCCGTTTTCATCACTAAGCCAAAAGACCGGACCTTCACTCTCATCGTGAGTATAAGTGATGATATATATTTTAAATATATGTACATCCCACAATTTGATGGTTTCATCCTCAATATATTCAACTCTGATACCAATAAGAGCAATCGAAAGGATAATAAACCCAACTGTAAACCATGTTAGGATTTTCATAACCACCCCTCTTCTTCCAAAATATTTCTCAACATCTCCATCACCAGTGTCTCGGTATCAGTGTCCATAGGTGGTTTCGGCAACGTAAATACATCTCCAGCTACGGTCTCAAAAGTACATAGGGTTCCATCTTCGCTAGGTTTTGTATTGATCAACTCGGCTTTACCTGATTCAACCATCGCCATACCCACGCAGTATTGAACAATGACTTGAATTGATCTAGGTTGGGCATCAAGATGGGCAGCAAGAGCTTGAGCCTCAAGTGGTAGATTATTTTGCATATCCATAGGTCACAATCCTTTTCACTTATGTTTCTTGCAATGGAAAATCTTTAGATGGAGTAGGGTAGGGGGTACTTGTAGGATAAGGTATTTGAGTTGGATATGGTGTCGGTTCGGCGGGGTGCCATTGACCTTCGGCCCACTGACCTTGAAATTCATCCCAGGTATAAATCCAAAGCACAGGACCAGTGAAGCTGTCACGCAACCCAATAATAGATAACCCAGGTGCAGTTAATCGCCACACACCACGTGCCTCCCGTTCAACACCGCAGAACATTAGGGCGCATGTAAAAAGGATAATAATTGCAGTTAGTAATATGCGTCTTCTATGTATGGAAGATTTTGGAAAAATCATCGCTCATGGTATCTTCAAATTGATGTTGAAAACTTCCGGTTATTTTAACATGAGTGACTACCGCCTCAAAAAGAAACCAGCCCGAAGGCTGGCTTATGATTTTGCAATAATAAAAAGTACCTATATCATTTTCAGGTAAAGCCAAATCTGTAACCGGGTGAAGTTGATTTTGACTCAGGTAAATTCTCTCTTACAACTAAACCTGCTAAATCAAAAGGTTGACACATATCAAACTTGTCGTTCATCATTGGACGAACTGCCTGAATTTGGCAGCCGGATGCTGGAGATGCTGCGCCAGCCATTGGAAGATAAAGTGGTGTCCATTAGCCGGTCCGCCGGTTCGTTGACCTATCCCGCCAATTTTACTCTCATTGCCAGTATGAACCCCTGCCCCTGTGGTTACGCCACAGATCCAGAAAAAGAGTGTACCTGCTCGATCTCAATGATCAAAAGCTACCAGAAAAGAATATCCGGCCCCCTGTTGGACCGGATTGACATTCACGTGGAAGTGCCCCGCGTGCCCTTTGAAAAACTCAGCGACAAACGCACCGGCGAAGCCAGCGCTGCCGTGCGCGAACGGGTGGAAAAAGCGCGAGCTATTCAGCGGGAACGTTTCAAAAATTGCGTCCTGCAAATCAACTCGGATATGGGGCCGGCGGAAATCCGGCAGTTTTGTCCTTTGGATGAGACCGGGGCCAACCTGGTCAAAAGTGCGATGCAGCAGATGCACCTGAGCGCGCGGGCGTATCACCGGATTTTGAAGTTGGCCCGCACCATTGCCGATTTGGCCGGAGAAGTAGATATTCAATCGCCGCACATCGCCGAGGCCATTCAGTACCGGCCGCGAAAGATGGTGTGAGCAAACTGTACATATCCTCTACCGGCGTCGCCGTCCAGAAGCGGATTATTTTATTGTAGGCTGCCCCGATAGCTTAGTGACCGTTAAACGAACGACCGATTTGTTTGCCCGGTTTGTGGTCAATATTGGTCGTTGGCCGGCGGTCATTCGTCAAAAAAGGTAAGGTTGATGTTTCGTGCTCTCCCCCTTTCTTGTTTTTCTGCTACGTATCCCTCATGATCATTGCTTCTCTGGTGGGGCCAACAGAAATCCACCTTATTGGTGCCCCGATTAACGTTTCGATTTTGGCGACATATGCCTGCGCATTTTTGGGTAAACCCTCAAACGTCCGCACTTCTGAAATATCGCTCTGCCAACCCGGCCAGTATTCAAACACCGGCCTGGCTTGCTCAAGTTTGGCCGGGGTGGGGAATTCCTCCACCACTTTGCCCTCAACTTTGTAGGCCACGCAAACGGGGATTTTTTCCAGATAACCCAAAACGTCCAACAAGGTCAGGGCCACTTCGGTGGCACCCTGCACCCGGCAGCCATAACGAGTGGCTACGGCGTCAAACCAGCCGACGCGCCGGGGGCGGCCGGTGGTGGCCCCGTACTCCCCATCGTTGCCGCCCCGATTGCGCAGTTCGTCGCCGTCCGGCCCCAAAAGCTCGGTCACAAACGGCCCGGCCCCCACGCAGCTTGAATAAGCTTTGGCTACGGCCACAATCCGCCGGATGGCATAAGGCGGAATTCCCGCGCCCACGGCCGCAAAACCGGCCAGGGGGGAGGAAGAGGTAGGATAGGGATAAATCCCGTGGTCAGGGTCGCGCAAAGCGCCTAATTGACCCTCCAGCAAAATCCGCTTGTTTTGGCTTAACGCTTGGTGCAACAGGGCCGTGGTATCACAAACAAAGGGTCTGATCTTTTCGGCCGTTTGCCGTAAGGGGGGTATTAGTTCATCCGCCGTGAGCGCAGGCCGGTGGTACAGGTGTTCAAACAGAACGTTTTTAGCCACCAGAGAGGTCTCCAGCCGGCGGCGGAGCCGGGCCTCGTCAAACAGGTCGGCCACCGGCACGCCCACTTTAAAATATTTGTCGGCGTAAAAGGGGGCAATGCCTTGCCGGGTTGAGCCAAATTGTTGCCGGCCCAGGCGTTCCTCCTCGTACTTGTCCAGCAATAGGTGATAGGGCAACACCACCTGGGCGCGGTCAGAGATGCGCAGCGTTGGCTCCGGCACGCCGTTCCGGGTTAAAATATCCATTTCGTTGAGCACGGTGGCCATATTGACGGCCACGCCAGGGCCCAATACATTTGTTACCTGGGGATAGAATACGCCCGAAGGCAACAAATGCAACACAAATTTGCCATAATCGTTGATGATGGTGTGCCCGGCATTACTGCCGCCCTGAAACCGGACCACCATATCAGCCTCGGCGGCCAGATAGTCGGTAGTTTTGCCTTTGCCCTCATCGCCCCAATTTGCCCCAACCACGGCGGTTACGTTCATGTTTCTCATCTTCCTGGTTTTAGTTTGACAACTGCCAGCTTTGTGCATATCATACAATATCTTATTGTATAACTCAATATAATATATTTTATAGAAACCATAAATACTGTTAATGGAACCCCATCAACTCCGCGGATTTATAACAGTCGCCCGGCTTGGTAGTTTTACCCAGGCGGCGGATGAACTTTATCTCACCCAACCGGCCTTAAGCCTGCAAATCAAGGCTTTAGAGAAGGCATTAGGCGAGCGACTCTTTGAGCGGCGCGGCAGGCAGTTGCTGCTGACGCCGGCCGGGAATCTGTTGCGGCAGCGAGCCGAACAGATTTTGGGCCTGATCGAGCAAACCCGGGATGAAATGGCGGCCCTCAAGGGGTTACAGGGTGGGCGGTTGAGCATTGGCACCAATGATAGCAATTGCCTTTACCTGCTGCCCGATCTTATCCAAGAGTTTCGCCGGCAATTTCCCGAGGTAGAGCTACACCTGACCAATAGCCATTCCAGCCAGGTGGCGGCATGGGTTATTGAGGGGCGGGTTGAGTTTGGGCTGGTGACCCTGCCTATTTTGGAGCCTCAGCTTGAGGCGCAACCCCTGTTTGAGCGAGAAGATATGTTGATCTGCCATCCAGACCATCCGCTGGGCGCGCGGTCGGTGGTGGAGCCGGAGGAGTTGGTGGCATATCCGTTATTGCTTTTGGATACGGGCAGTATTAGCCGGGTGAGTTTGAACCAGTTTTTTACGCAAGCGGACTTGCTGCCCAAAGTGGTGATGGAGTTGGGCAGTATTGAGGTGATCAAACGGTACGTGGAGATCAATCTGGGGGTATCCATTATTCCGCGTTTTACGGCTGAAGCGGAAATCAGCACAGGCCGGCTGCATGCCCTTCATTTGGATTGGCTGCCGCCGCATGCCGTGGGGCTTATTCAAAGACGCAAGGGGTATTTTTCGCCGGCGGCGCGGATGTTTTTGGATATGCTAAAAAGTTATCTGCCTCTATGAGTCGGAAAAAATTATTCTGCTATTGCCAGGGCCAGCTCAACCATCTGCCTAAAGGATTTTTCCCGCGCCTCTGCCGGCGCCGCCTCCCCGGTCAGCAAACTATCGCTGACCGTTAGAATGGATAAAGCATTTACCTGAAATTTGGCGGCCAGAGTATACAAAGCGGCTGTTTCCATTTCGGCGGCCAATACCCCAAATTTGGCCCAAAGTTTCCATTCATCGGGATCGTCGGTATAAAAGGTATCGCTGGTTAACACACTGCCTACCTTAACCGCCAGGCCCTGCTGTTGGGCCATGTTATACGCCTGCAACAAAAGGGGAAAAGTGGCCGTAGGGGCATAATCCATCCCTTTGAAGCGCAACTTGTTGACGTGGGAATCGGTGCAAGCCGCCAGAGCCAGGATGATGTCTCTCAATTTTAGATCAGGCTGGAACGCGCCGCACGTGCCAATTCTGATTAAGGTTTTAGCCCCGTACTCTGAAATGAGTTCATTGACGTAAATGGAAATAGAGGGCACCCCCATGCCCGACCCCTGGACCGAAACGCGTTTTCCCCGGTAAGTTCCGGTAAAACCGTACATGCCGCGCACCCGGTTATAACAGCTTGCATTTTCCAACAGATTCTCGGCCACATATTTGGCCCGGAGCGGATCGCCGGGCAGTAACACGGTAGTGGCTATCTGGCCGGGTTTTGCGCCCAGGTGCAAGCTCATTCATTTTACCTCTTGCATAATCTTAACGCTGGCGCTGGCCCCAATCCGATTGGCCCCGGCCGCCACCATCGCCCTGGCCTGGGCCAGGGTTTTGATGCCGCCGGAGGCTTTGACGCCCATCTCCGGCCCCACCGTTTGGCGCATCAGGGTAATATCTGCGGCTGTAGCGCCGCCGCCGCTAAAGCCGGTGGAAGTTTTGACAAAATCAGCCCCTGCTTTTTTGGACAATTCACACGCGCGCACTTTTTCCTCGTCGGTGAGCAGGGCGGTTTCAATAATCACCTTGACCAATACCCCATAACGATGCGCCACCTGCGCCACCCCGGCAATGTCGCGCTCTACCAGGGAGTTATTGCTTTCTTTTAAGGCTCCAATATTGATAACCATATCCACTTCGGCGGCGCCATCCTGAATAGCCTGCTCGGTTTCGCGGGCTTTGTCTTGCGGCGGCAGCGCGCCCAGCGGAAAGCCGATGACGGTGCATACTCTGACCGGGGTGTCTTGCAGCGCTGTGGCGGCATGGCTAACATAAAGGGGATTAATACAAACCGAAGCAAAATAATATTCTTTGGCCTCCTGGCAAAGCTGCGTGATTTGGGCGGTGGTGGCGTCGGGTTTGAGCAAAGTATGATCGAACAGACCGGCCAACTGATTGGGGTCTTGCTCAATCAGTTCAATTAACTGGTCAGAGGTGACATAGTCCAACACCGGCATTGCCCGGATGACCTCCCGCACCAGGCGCACCAGTTTTTCCCCGGCCACCTGGGCCATGGCCAAAACTTCGTCGTGACTGTCCGGCGGCTGGCCAGGTTCGCCGGTGGCCACATTGGTAATGGCCGACAGCCCTAAAACCCGCATCCTGGCATGCCGGGCCGCGGTCACCTCCGGCACGGTAGACATGCCCACTGCGTCCCCGCCGATGATACGCAGGTAGCGCCGCTCTGCCGGGGTTTCAAAGCTGGGACCGGAAACGGCGGCGTAGACCCCCTGCCGCAAAGGTATCTCTATTTTTAGGGCCACCCGCCGGGCCAGGGCTTGCAAGTTGGGCGAGTAGGTGTGGGTCATATCCGGGAAGCGCGGGCCAAGTTCATCCTCGTTGGGGCCGATAAGGGCATTGGCGCCCATGGTGTTGATGTGGTCGGTGATCAGCATCACCTCGCCGGGGTTAAAACTGGGATTCAAGCCTCCGGCGGAGTTGGTCACAATCAGCGCCCTGGCCCCCAACGCATGCATTACCCGCACCGGCAAAACGACCATTGCCAGCGGATGTCCTTCATAATAGTGAAACCGTCCCTGCATCACCACCACATTTTTGCCTGCCAGTTTGCCAATAACCAAGCGGCCGGCGTGTCCGACCACACTGGTCGGCGGGAAGCCTGGAATTTCATCGTAAGGGAAAATAGCATCTGCTTTCACTTCGTCGGCCAGCCCGCCCAGGCCGGATCCCAGAATGAGAGCCAGATGGGGGATGATTTTGGTACGGGCCTGAATGTGATCACGGGCGGCGATGATTTTTTCCATTTGGTTGTTCATGATACATTATCTCCAACTAAATAGTGTTTGAGCATTGACTCGCGGTCAAATGTAGGCTGAGGTCTAGTGGTAATCATATCCTGTTTTTTGTTTGCCATCATTCCCATGCTACAATTGCTGATGAAACCAAAAGCAAATGAAAGGCTAATAAACAATGGCGCAAACTATGAGTATGCCTAAAACGGCATTGACATACGATGTGGAAGTGATCGAAGAAGGACGGGTAGAGTTGCAAGGACCTTTTTTGCCCGGTGAACGAGTTATTATTTTTGTAGTGAAAGAAGTTACTGACACTTTTGATGACTTATTGCAGGCAGCTCAAAGTAGCCTTGATTTCTGGGATAATCCTTTTGACGATGAGGATTGGAATAATGCTTGAACAGGGTGATATCATACTCATTCCAGTTCCTTTTACCGATCTTTCCTCACAAAAACGACGACCCGTTATTGTTATCTCCAATAATACTTACAACCATAAAACTCAAGATATTGTTGTGGTGGCAATGACCTCTAATCCGGCTAAAGTTGATTATAGTTTCCCTGTCACCTCGTCTGATTTAGAGCAAGGTAATTTAAACCGACCCAGTCAAGTACGAGTGGATAAGATTTACACCTTATCGCAGTCTATAGTGACGAAAACTTTTGGCAAAGTTAACGCCAGTGTTCTGGACCAAATTCGTAAAAAGCTACAAACTTTGATCGCCAATAATCCATAAATGCAATAAAATCTCCTCACAAAGGGCTTGTTTGTCTTTTACCCTGCTCCTCTGCTACCGCATAATCAGCCATTTGAAACTCTTCCCCGCCGGCGGTGCCTGCACCTCAAAAATATCCGCCACCGTCGCCCCCAAATCGGCAAAGGTTTCGCGCGCGCCAATATTGATTCCACCGCGCACCGGCTCGCCGGTGATGAGGAGGGGCACGTACTCGCGGGAGTGGTCGGTGCTGGGGGTGGTGGGGTCGTTGCCGTGGTCGGCGGTGAGCATGAGCACGTCGTCATTGGCCAGGGTGGTGATAATTTCGGGCAGGCGTTGGTCAAATTCCGCCAGGGCCTGGGCGTAGCCCTGCGGGTTGTTGCGATGCCCAAATTTGGCGTCAAAATCCACCAGGTTGGTAAAAATGAGGCCGCGCTCCCGGCGTTCACGTATCGCGGCCAGGATTTTGTCCACGCCGTCCGTGTTGTCCTGCGTATGCACGGAATCCGTGATGCCCTCGCCGTCAAAAATATCCTTTATTTTGCCTACGGCGTACACCATCAAACCGGCCTCTTTGAGCCGATCCAGCGCCGTGGGTTGGGGCGGCTTTACCGAAAAATCGTGCCGGTTGGCGGTGCGGGTAAAATGGCCCGGCGCGCCCACAAAGGGGCGGGCAATCACCCGGCTCACTTCGTGTTCGCCGCGTAGAATTTCGCGGGCAATGCGGCAAATCCGATACAACTCTTCCACCAGAATCACCTCTTCGTGCGCTGCAATCTGGAATACACTGTCGCCGGAGGTGTAGACAATGGTTTTGCCGGTGCGCATGTGCTCCTGGCCCAACTCGTCAATAATAACCGTGCCGGAAGCCGGGTAGTTGCCCAACCAACCGCGCCCGGTTTCAGCCTCATAACGTTCCATCACCTCCGGCGGGAAGCCGTGGGGATAAAGGGGAAAAGGTTTGGGCAGGTGGATGCCCATCAATTCCCAGTGGCCGGTGGTGGTATCTTTGCCCGCCGATACCTCGGCCATTTTGCCGTAGGCGGCCTGTGGTTGGTATTGCGGCGCGACCCCCTGCAAAATGGCAATATTACCCAGGCCCAACGCTTCCATATTAGGCATGTGCAAACCACCCACAGCGCGGGCGATGTTGCCCAGCGTATGGCTACCCACATCGCCAAACGCGGCCGCATCGGGCAACTCGCCAATGCCAACGCTATCTAGCACCATGACGATGATTCGATTAACCGGCATCTGACCCCCCGGAAAAATTGTGAATTGTGAATTGTGACTTATTAATTAGGTTCTTCCAGAATTTCCGTGGTGTAGGGGCAGGTCTTGTGCCTGCCCAGGGCGACCACAAGGATTCGCCCC
>JAFGDY010000235.1 GCA_016931895.1 Anaerolineae bacterium | reverse complement strand
TAGCCGGTGCCGTTATACGGCGTGCCGCCCACCTGCACCACGCCCTGGTAATTGATCATCGCGGGCGGCGGCCCGGCAAAAAGCTGTCGCAACGCAGGCGCGGCCCCCACGCTGCCGGCCGTTGCCAGCACCGCCACCACCGCCCCGATGGTCAGCAGGGGCACGATTTTGACTTGCTGTAAGATTTGTTTGAGTTGTTTGAACATGGATTATCTCCTAATTGACTTGCCTACCTTCCACAAGATTTTGGTAAATCTTTTTACGCAATAGGTCACGTTTTTAATGCAGCCCTCTCCCTGGAAATGCGGTACGCTGCAAACGTAACCTAGATGTGTCTCTACCGCGATCAGTAGATTTTTGGAATATGAAAAAGTGGCTACTAATCAAAATCTCCTTTTTCAATCCACTCGGTTTCCAAGAGCGACCACCAGTCAACCGCCAACCGGCTCAAGACATATTGGTAGGGCAGCCAGCCATAACCTTTGTCTCCCCATCCTTCTCCCCAGGAATTTCTGATGAGTAAAGCGCCCTCGGTTTCCAGCCCACCCGAACCAGGATTCTTGATCTTTATCTTATCATCATAACCCACGGCCAAAACAGCATGGCCACCTACCACATTATCAAGAGGGATGGGGTAGGGTATCTTGCCGTCCTCGATCTGCCAGATAGAGTTATAAACTCTAAATCCAAACATCAACGGCAGCCCCCCAGCCAAGAATGTTTTAATCCGTTCCAACAAAACTTCCTCAGTAACTCCTGGAGTATCGAGGCGGAAGTATTGAACGGTTTGGTAATTTTGAGCCAGGGCGTAACAAAAGGCGGGCGGTTCCTGGTCGAAATCTGCGGGTTTGTATGGCCAGTATTCTTCGGGGGGAACGCCAACGAGCGTTAAAGCCCCCATGGTGGTGCGGAGATAAGCCCCCTCGTCTCCGGTCCAATGTAGTAAATTACGGGTTACCTTGTAGAGAAAGAGCCTGGAAGCATCAATATGTTTTCCAAATGCTCTTTTCTCAAAATACTCCAACAGACCCACCGCAGCATGTGCGGTACACGAGCCGATATATTCCTGATTGTCCACCGCCGAGCAGAAACGGCTTAAATCTTGGGTTGGCGATAATTTTTTCTTTGTTTCCAACACGCCTAATTCGTCAAGCATTGTTTTGACCGGCTTTTGCCCCAATGACTTGAGTTTGGGCGGCACTTCTTCTCGCTCTAGCGAATAATCCCGCATATCAGGTGGGTCCGGTAGCCACCCCATGCCAACGTTTGTTTTTTCTTCACTCATAATTCTTTGCCTCGCTTTCTTTGTTAATAGTAGGAGTTACGCAGTTCATGTCATTTCGATGAGCGAAGCGAAGAGAAATATCCAATTTGGCCGTTGCAGATGAGTTTCTTGGAGATTTCTCGCTCATTCTTCGCTCGAAATGACATTTAAACGCTCAACTGCGTAACTCATAAATATTTCTAGACTCAAAATTTTGTTCGGCGGCCAGGTTTCTACAACCTGACCGCCTGGGCTGCTTTATTTATGACGAGCGCAAAATAATGGGCAGATACACCGGCTCGCCGCCCGGCGGGGCGCTCCCCTGGCCGATACCAAACCAATAACCGGCGCTTAACGTAACATTACTGCCGTTGCTGGCCGGGCCAATGGCCGTTTGGCCCATTGAACCGTTCAGGGTGATCGTACTGCTGCCGGTGGCCGGCGCGCCGCCGCCGGTGAGCACCTGCCAATCAAGGGTATAGTTGGTTGAACTGCCCGCCCCGGCCACGCCCACCAGCACAATGATGAGAAGCACGGCCAGACCTACGGCGATGATGTGTGTTTCTTTTCTCATTAGGTTCTCCTTTGCGTTACTGTGGCCCTTCATACGAAACCTGTAGTTTTCAGTAGGTTGGGTTGAACGGCTTATCTGACTTACCTATTGAGGCAACGTGTTGGGTTTCGCGGCATAGTTAGGCTAAATCAAGGGAGTGAAACCCAACATCGGATGCAAAATCGGCTCGCATGGTGGCTCAACCCAACCTACCCCTTTAATTATGGTTCAAACACTAGACACTGGATTAGGGGACCAGACATAACCCCTGAACCCCTATATTGAACCGAAATAGTGTAAGTACCAGCACTTGGAATGACCGTCATCTGTGTAAACGATAGCGGCGCCCAGTCGCTCAAATCTGAATAGAAGGTACCGAAATCACTACTATGAAAGAGCGTGAAGGGTGTAGCATAATAGAACCTTAAACGGAGAGAAGAACCTTGATGATCCGAACTAAGGGTACACGATACAATACTGTTATCTGAATTTGTCGTTACAGGAAACGACAAAGCACTAATATCTGTCCAAGTTGTAGTGTTCGAAAGGGAGTGGCTCCAACTTGATGGTTCGAACGTCACGAGTGCTGGTTGTCCCGCCGGTCCACTTGGGCCGGAAGGACCCGAGGGGCCACTTGCACCATCAGCACCATCAGCCCCATCTGCACCCGCCGGGCCTTGAGGACCCGACGGCCCACTTGGACCGGAAGGACCCGAGGGGCCGCTTGCACCGTCAGCACCATCTGCTCCGGCAGGGCCTTGAGGACCAGAAGGGCCGCTTGGGCCGGAAGGACCAGCCGCACCGTCAGCCCCATCTGCCCCCGCCAGGCCTTGAGGACCCGATGGGCCACTGGGACCCTGGTCCCCTTGCGGCCCGGTAGGCCCACTCGGCCCGGAGGGGCCGTTCTCGGCATATTTGGCCCGCAACGCATAGGCCACGCTGGCAATGCGCTGGTTGGGGTTCAACGCCTCAAAGGTGGTCCCGTCCTGGCTGAACCAGACCCGCAGATAGGTGTCGGTTTCACCGAACACGGTTTCGTCCAGCGCCTGGCTCATCCCGGGCAGGCTGGTGTCGCCCAGCAGCACGTTGAACAAGCCCGCGCTCACGGCCAGGGATACGGCCGTGGCCGGTTCGCCGCTGGCCGTGCCGTCGTTGGCCCAGTAGTTGGTAGTGCCGTCGCCGCTGGCGCTGTTGACCACGGCAAACTTGAAATAGCCGGTGCCGTTATACGGCGTGCCGCCCACCTGCACCACGCCCTGGTAATTGATCATCGTGGGCGGCGGCCCGGCAAAAAGCTGCCGCAGCGCAGGCGCGGCCCCCACGCTGCTAACGGTCCAGAGGGTGGCCAATACCGCGCCAATAACTATCAGAGAAATTACCTTGCTTTGTTGTAGATACTGCAAAACATGCTTCATTTTTTTTCTCTCCATTTCTGGGGGATAGCCGGCAGACTCCATTGTGAATCCCTGAAGCTATCCCTTTTTATAAACCAATTATCATTGATCAAGGCCGCCTTTGAGGACGCCGGTCCCTCAAATTTGGACAAAACTCAAAGCAGAATAATTTTTTGTTCTTCACCTCCTTTTTTTACAACCAGAGTTATTTCCGCAGTTTCTTGCATCTCAAAAACCATCAAACCAAGTTTGATGAATTTACGGATAACCTCAACTATGCTGGTTTGCTGCGCATCGGCCACTCGTTTGACCGCGTTGAACATCTCCTCCGGTAAGACAAGGTTATACCTTTTACCTCCATCTTGGGTTTGATTCATTAATCTTTTTCCTTAGCCAAGGATATGAGCTTAAGATATTTGGTTGAATGGTGTAGAATAGAAAAAATGGCGCAGTCAACAGCCGCCGACGCAATTTGGGCCAGCGTTATTTGGATAACCGGGTTCGGCCTGGGAGATACTGCCCAGGCCCGGTTCAAACAGTATCTACTGGCCGGAAGGGTTGAAAACTTTCAACCGCATTAACAACGATAGCACATTTCCCCCTTCTTTTGAAGACACATTTTTTGTACATTTCTTGTACTATTTTGTGCATATTCCCGGTACAATGCGCCCCAAAAGTATGCTCAAAACGTGAAACCAGCTTCATATCAGTAACTTCGATAAATTATGAAGCAGCCGGGAATTGCCGCGATTTGCTCGCTGATATCGCCCAGTTTTCTCAGTGAGACAATTTTTTCTCACCGGGAAAACTATTCTTTTGCAAGTTCTTATTACCTCGGTGAGATAAAATGAGATGCCTGCTTCACCTGGATTTTTTACATTTCTTTTACAAGCGGGCAACAGATTTATAACATCACTCCTTTATACTGTGTTCAAACAACAACGATGCACCGCCCCCGCATAGGGACGCGACAGTTACGAGTCAAAATCATTTTCTAAAAAACTATAAATGCACAGTTTGAAAGGAGTTTATCACCGTGAAACATTTGAATTTTGTAATGAAGTCGCTGTTGGGCCTGGCGATTTTGATGCTGCTGGCAGGGGCGCTGGTTGCTCCGGCGGCGGCAGCGCCGCCAACTGAGGAAGAGCAGGAATACACCGGCTTGAAATACGTTTTAAAATGGGCTATCTTACGGCTGGAGGCTCAACAAGACAATATTGACAGCGCCTGCGCCGGGGCTGATCTGGTTGAAGAATTCATTGAAGATGAAAAAGCAGAGGGTCAAGACACCGCGGGGCTTGAAGCGGCTTTGGCCGAGGCCAGGATCAAACTCGATGAGGCCCAGGGATTTCACACCACTGCCGCCCAAATTCTAAAAGAAAAAGCGGGTTTTGACGACGAGGATAACGTGACCGATCCCCAACAGGCCCGCGACACACTGAGGAGCGCCGGTCAAGCTATGCGAGAGGCCAACCAGGCCCTGCGTGAAGCCAGGCAAAGCGTTAGGGAAGCGTTGCGGGAATATCGCCAAAGCAAGCGGGATGACAAATAAAACTTAAGTAAGCCGTAAAAAAACAGCCCACCGGTTCTTCTGGGGGGCTGTTTGTTATTATTTAGGCGTTTCTGATTAACGACGAACGACAAATGACCAACGACGAAGTTTAGTCGTTGGTCATTCGTCGGCAACGGCAAGAGCCATCTACCCCACCCCGCTTCACTCTTTCTCTCTGTCCGCTTGCCGGATCAGCCATTCATAAGCCTCTACCATCTGGGCGGCTCTCAAGGCCCAATCGTAATTTTCTACCGCAATCTGGCGCAACGTGGGGCTGAGCGATTTTACACTCGCATCGGTCAGGAGGTCATTAATATTGGGCGCAATGCTGACCACGCGCACAGCCGGGTCTACCGGGATTTTCATCCTGGTCGTTAAAGATTGGCCCAGGAAGGGAATCAAGTCGTCCACGCCGTCCATAAAGCCGCTAAAATAAGACACCAGCGGCAGCACGCCGTTGGAAAGCGACTCCATCAGCACCAGCGGATAAGCCTCCGGCACCACCGAAGGGAAAATAGCCAGGTCGGCGCAGGGAAAGAGGAAATGCAGGCGGGCGTGGCTCAAACGGCCCAAAAAATGAACGTGTTCGGCCAATCCCCGCCCCTGTTCCAGCACAAAGGCCAGATGGGCCGGGTTGTTCAAATAATATTGCACGTCCTCCCAGGGGCCGGTTAGCTCGTTACGGTCCAAATCCTTGCCTTTGGCGCAGAGTTCCAACAGCAGGGACTTGTTGCCGCTGGAAATGGCATAGACCAACGCCTCCAACGCTTCGCGGTAAGCCCCGGCCCCCACAATGACTAAATGGGTTTGGGGGTGTTGGGCCAGCACGCCGGGCAGGGCGGCAATGATACTTTGCAGGCCCTTGCCTACGGTCAAGGCGCCCACAAAAAGCAGAATGTTCTGCTCCCAGGGGATGCGCTGCAAATGGTCGTTCAAATCATCATCGGGCAGGGAGTGGTTATACTGATCCCAATAATCGCGCGTGGCCTGTAAATCGCCCGCCGCCAGACGGGCAAACAATTCTGCGCTTTGGGGGGGAGTTTTGCCGCCGCTGCCGTGCGTAGCCACCAATTCCTTGATTGAAGCACGCCGCCTGGCCCGATCCACCGGCTGGAACAGGGATGTGTCCACCCCCACCCCCACCAGTTGGGTTTTGGCCAAAATAGTCTCCCGGTGTTCAGGATAAATGTTCAAAATGCGGTCGCGCACCTCGCGGTTGCCAATGATCAGGCCGGTGCAGCCCAAGATGCTCTCCAGGGCCAGGCGTTTATAACGTTGGTCCAATTTTAAGGTATATTCAATGGCGCTGCCGTGAGGAAAAATGATGAGAGGCGTTTGGGTGGCTTGACACGCGCCCAGCGCAGCCACCGGCTGGTAAATTACGTGATTGGCATGCAACACCTCCAGCCGGTGCGCGGCCAAAATTTTGGTCAACAATCTTTCGTTGAGGTCATGGTACGCCCGCAGTTCCGCGTCGGTCAACGAAACAAACGATTTTACATTGCCGGGCCGCTGCTTGTCGGTTAAATACACGGGCCGGATTTTGCCGTGCGGAAGCTGATGCAGCACACATTTGGCCGGTTCGTTTTCCAGGGCAAATAGAGTTTCCACGCCGCCATCCGGCTGCCAGGCGTAGGCGTGGGTTACATAAGGGATTTCTTCGGGGTTTTCTTCACGGCAGATAAGGTGAACCTCGTGGCCGGCTTCAATAAAAGAACGGGCCAGGTAGCGGGTATATTCGTTGCTGCCGGAGCCGGTCAATTCGTAACCGTGGTATAAGCCGATACGCATAAGAGACCTCCTTGTTTCAAAAATATCTACGCTCGGTGCGAGTCATAATTTTAATGTACGTAAAAATAAAACGTGAAACGGGAGAGGTGTTCCTCTTGTTTCACGTTATTGGCTGAATGGGTTAAGGTAGTTCTGCATATTTCGGATGATGTATTGCGTAAAGAGGGCGCAATACACGATATACTTCAACTCTGGTGAATGTTGGTCTAATAGGCCGAATAATAGTAATAATCCAGATTGCGGAATACTTTCACGGCATACCAGGTCATCAATACGGCAAAGAAAAACGAGCCTACAGTCAGGCCCACCACGCCTAACCAATAGGCAAACATCCGGCTCAAAATAAAGCCTACCAGGATATTAATAATCAGCACAATGCCCATCATGCGAATGGTGTGCCAGGGCCGCGACAGGAAGAAGAAAAATACGCTGTTCAACATGCCCCACACCAGAAAGCTATAGCCAACCACGGCCCAATAAAACACCCAGAAGGTAATGGGATTGGCAAAAAAGTCTCGCACCGCCTTTACATCGTCAAACCGTTGCAGCCAGATAACGGCGTAATACGTAATGAGAATACTGATCACGGCAATGCCCGTGAGCAGCAACAATTGGCGCATGTAAAACCTGAAGAAAAAGTTATTATGATCTTCCAGTTTGCGGGCTACGGCAATTTCAGCCTCAGCATTGAGGGGATGGGGTTGCACCGTCACTTTGTTCAAGGACGTTTCCGGCTTACCCTTGGGCCGGCCCAAAAGCCTGGCGTACCAGGGCGCAGGGTTGGCATGGGCCTGGCTTTTGCCCACAGGGGCGGTTTTTACGCCCAGGGCCTTTCGCTGCTCCTGCACCGGAATGATCACCGAGCCAAATTCGTGGATGGTATATTCCAGCATGGCAATGGTGAGCAGCAACGATAACAAGGCCCAGTCTACGCCCAACTCGTAAGGCGTGCGGAACCAGATGAGCAGCGGCAGCGGCTCGGTGCTGGTGGACCAACTGATGACGCGGTCGGTAAACAGAAAGATAAAGTAGAGCGCGCCATAAACAAAATAGGGAGCCACAGAGTAAATTAAGATGGAGCGCCGGGGCAATGTTGCCCGCCGCAATTGGCTGGCCATAGACGAAGTCAATCTTTCCAGGTAATAAACCGGACCAAACAATTTGCGATGCCCCCAAATAAATACCGAGATGTTGGCCACCGACAGGCCAATCCAGTGGGCCGCGTAAATCTCCCAATACGTTTCCCGGTAAAGGTCGCCATAACCCAAGCGCAGGCCCAGGGCATAAATACCGCCCAGGAACCAGAGCACGGCGTTGGCAAACCAGCCGGGCGCATCGGTGATAACAAAGTTGATAAAACGTTCCAGCCAGGTATTCAGGGGATTAATGCCGCCCCATCCCGTAAAGAGGTACAGGACCAGGCCAATCACCACCAGGCCGATGATCACAATCATTACAATGGCCACGCGATGCTGAAGCGTATACAGCACCGATAGGAAAAGCCACAGCGTGGCCAACAGCAAATAATAGGCCAAGCTGATCAGAATGACCCGTTGGGGAAAGAAGGGGATGAACAGGTTGATGACGTACCAGGCAATACCTACGGCAAATACCGTAGTTAGCCCGGCGCGAATGATCCGGTAACAAATGTCCCGCACCAGAAAGTGCATTTCCTGCTCGTGGTAATACTGACCCAACCGGCCAACAGCCTGCACAAAACCACCGCTGACCACAAAACATAAAATAGTGCCTACCGCCACCGTGGTTGCGGCTTCTTCGGTAAAGTCCAGCGAGGCCCACAGCCCAAAGCCAAAGATAATGACCGAAAAAATCTGCACCGCCATGGGCACGGCAAACACAGTGCCCCGCAGATAGAATTTAAAGAAACGGCCCAATCGTTCCGGGGCCTCAATAGCCAGGATGGGTTTGTCTTCAAAAATGGCCTTCTCCAGCATCAGCACTGTTACCACCACCGATACTAAGGCCAGCAGCGCGGCTACAATCAGGGGAAGCAGCACCAAACCTGGTTCGGGCGGTGTGCGGAACCAGGCCGTCATGGGCCAGGGATTCTGACCAAAGTACCAACCATTCAGCCAGGCAATGAGCAGATAAAGGACATACACCAGGGCCAATACACCGTAATGGGCCAAAGCATACACCGCAAACGAGGGATTGGGCAGTTTGGCCCAATGCAGTTCCTCCTCCACGTCATCCTTTGACCAACCCGGCTCACGCCGCCACCACCACCAGGCCAGCAGGCCGGTCATGAGCAAAGCTACCCAATGAACCGGGTAGAGCAGGGGGGTGAGGCTGATAAGCAATAAGGTGGCCACCAACGCCGCGGTCACAGTAATTATCGCCAGCCCCCGGCGGAGGGTGTAGAGGGCGCCCAATAAGAGCGAGACCATAGAGAACAGCAAATAATAGAGTAGCGCAGGCAGAAATGTACGCAGAGGCAGCGGCCCTATCTGAGGGAAAAAGGCAGCGACCAGGCCGGCGATAAACCAGGCCAGGGCCAATATCAGGCCCACCACAACCACCGCCACCATGCCCCGGCCCATCAACCGGCGGCAGGTTTCGCGGGGTAGGCTGTGGCCGCCCTGGGCCAGGAAAAAGTAGCCAATGCGTTCCATAGCCGGGACAAATGCGCCGGTAACCAGAAAACTAAGAACAACGCCAATGGTCAAAGCAGCGGCTTGTTCCCGGCTCACGGTGAAGTAAACCCACCAGGCAAAAACCAGCACCAACATCACAGTGACAAAAATAGCCAGCGGAGTGGTAGCCAGGGCTGCTTTCATAAAAAGTCTGAGCCGGTCAAGCCAGGTTGGTTCTTCCCACAACACTTCGGTTTCGGCGTCGGCCAGGCGATTATGGCAATGGGTATAGACTTCGTCAACCAAGGCCGCCAGGTGGGGCTGCTCAAATTCCGCCACGGCCTCCCTGTCGGTAAGGCCATGTTTTTCTAAAACAGCGCGCACATCTTCTGGGGTGAGAGGCGGTTCGGTTTCCTCAAAAACGTAGGTGGTCAACTCTTCAAGGCGCAAGCGCCGCCGGCAACGGGCATAGATTTCTTGGGCCAGGTCAAAGATATTGGCTTTACCATATTTTTCTACCGCGTCAATATCGCGCATGCCCCGGCTTTCCAGGGTTGCGGCCACGGCCCAGTGATTGACCGGGTTTTCGGTTTTGTCTAACACAAAGTCAACCAATTCTTGTTTGGCTGCTTCAACCGGGTCCAATGTTTCTGCTGTTGTTACAGTATTATCTTGGTCGCTCATTGGCTTATCACGCTTCCAGGAATGTCAATTGACTAGGCTGGGGCTATGCTCGGCATCGCTTCTTGCCGTTCAGGTTCAGCCGGTTGGGGTGGTTTTTGCGGCCCCAGGTTACGCATTTCATCGTATAATTGCCAATACTTGCGCAACATCAGTTCGGTGGTATAACGCAGGATGACTTCTTCCCTGGCCTTACGGCCTAATTCAAGACGCAGTTGGTCGTTTTGCAAGAGGGTAACTACCCCTTCGCCAAAGGCCACGGGATCGTTTGGCGGGACCACAATGCCAAAACCTTCCAGGGCCTCCCTGACCCCACCCACATCGGTGCCCACCACCGGCCGGGCGCAAGCCATTGACTCCAGCACAGTAAAGGGGAATCCCTCGGAGATACTGGACAGCACGCTCAAGTCGCCCTCGCTATAAATTTCGGAAGGGTTGTTGTGAAAACCGCCAAACTCAAAAGTACCTTCCAAGTTCAATTCGGCAATGAGGCGGCGGCACTTGGCCACATAGGGCGGGTCGGCGAGCAGGGAGCCATAGACCACAAAATAAACATCGGGGATTATTTCGCGGGCCACCGCCGCGGAGCGGATCATGGTTTCAATATCTTTCAACGGAAAAACCCGCGCCGCCGCCACGGCCGTGGGCCGGTGGGCCGTTTTGGCCGGTTTGGGTTTGGGCGTAAATTGCCGGGGATTGATGCCGTTGTAGATGGTCAAGATTTTGTCCGGGTTGGTGTACAAGGTTTCCCACCGTTGGTTAAAGTTGGCCACCGGCGAAATCTTGTCGGCGTAGATGTAAATGAGGCGGGAGATGAAGTTGTACATTTTTAGTAAAAATTGTTTGGCAAAATAGCCAAAGTCTGTGGCGGAGATGGCGATGTATCGCTCGCGGATGGAAACGCCATGCTCGGTCACCAAAAAGGGCGTGCCATAGGCATGTTTGGCAATAATTCCGGCCAGCCCGGCAAATGAGGCAATGGTTGAGTGAACCAGGTCAACTTTGGGCACCGAGGCGTTTAAGGGCATCAAAAAGTTATACATCCAGCGCATGGTGTTGGTGAGGTCAAACATGCTGGGGATTTCGCTGCCCAGGTAGCGGTGGGGTTGCGCTTCGTAAGGCCCTAACACTTCCTCCACAAACGCCCGCCAGGCCGGTTCGGATTTCCAGGTCAGGTTCCAGTCGTATTTTTGGAAATAAAGCCACAACTCATAAATAACCCGGCCATAGGGGGTAATATCGCCTTCTTCTTCCATGCCTTGCAAAAAACGCCGCAGCAAAGGCAAGAACTTTTTGCCGATCACCGCATTGGTGGTGTCTTGCTTATGCTGATAAATTTCGGAAAAGGGTCTATCGGGTAAAATGTACTCGGCCGGTTCCTGCGTGCCCCACAGCGGAATAAAAATTGTCTTTTTGATATTAGGCGGCAGTGTATATTTGGGCACCAGGTTGGGGCTGCCGGTAATGGCGTACAGCGTATAATCCACCTGGTCCAATTGGTGGCAGAGAATATCGCACCAGGTGCTTACCCCGCCGCCTTCATAAGGGTAAGTGCCCTCGGTACACATCAAAGCCGACATTCTTTCTTGCGGTTTGTTTTTGGGCATAAGCCTTTACCTTATACTATCCACCAACTGTTGCAAACCATCTTCAAATTTCACTTCTGCCGACCAGCCCATCACGGCCCGGGCCTGGGAAGCGTCGCAATAAGAATAACGGATGTCGCCGGCGCGGGCCGGTTTGTAAATTGGGGCCAAATCAACGGCAAAAATATCGCGCAGCGCCGCAAAAAGCTGGTTAATGGTCACCTGGCGGCCGGTGCCCAGATTGAAGATTTTTCCGGCTGCTGCCGGCGTTTCCGAGGCCCTTAAATTGGCCCGGGCCACGTCTTTGACAAAAATGAAATCACGGGTCTGTTCACCATCGCCGTAGATAAAGGGCGCCTTTCCCTCCGACAATTTATCCACAAAAATAGAGATCACGCCGGAATAAACCGAGGTGGGGTCTTGGCGAGGGCCAAAAACGTTAAAATAACGGAAAATAACGGTTTCCGGGCCAAAGTTTTGATTAAAAAGCTGGCAGTAATGCTCGCCGGCCAGTTTGGCGATGGCGTAAGGCGATTGGGGATAGGGCTGCATGGTTTCCACTTTGGGCAGTGTGGGTTCATCGCCATACACCGCGCTGGTGGAACTGAACATCATCCGGCGCACGCCCGCGGCTCTGGCCGCCGCCAGGATATTGAGCGTACCCACCGCATTGTTCAGTTCGGCCTGCATTGGTTTTTCCATAGACTCCGGCACCGACACCATTGCCGCCAGGTGAAAAATCAATTCAACCCCGGCCACGGCTTTTTGCACAGTGTCTTCATCCCGGATATCGCCTTCAATGAATTCTATCTTATTCATCACGTGGGCCAAGTTTTCTCGATGCCCGCTGGATAAGTTATCCAGCACGCGCACGCTGTCGCCCCGGGCCAGGAGGGCATCTACCACGTGAGAACCGATAAAACCTGCGCCGCCCGTTACTAAACAATTAGCCATGATCACCTCCAGGTAAAGTAGAAGTTGTCTAAAAACAATGCCTTAATTGATGAACTTGTTATATAAAGCCCGGTAAGCCCGGCACAAACGCCCGGTAGAATAATAACGCCGCGCCCGCT
Organism: Anaerolineae bacterium; assembly: GCA_016931895.1. Classification (NCBI taxonomy): domain Bacteria; kingdom Bacillati; phylum Chloroflexota; class Anaerolineae; species Anaerolineae bacterium. The sequence goes on along the minus strand of JAFGDY010000235.1, from coordinate 27,626 downwards.
CCTGGCCGGCAGCCGAGGCCTGCTGCCAGTACTCTTTATTGCGGCACAGGTTCAAAATAGCCGAGGCTGTGGCCTGGGGATTGCCCACCGGGGTCAAGTACCCGGCCGGACCTAATTTTTGATCCCGGCTGCTTGCGCCCAAAACCAATTCCGGGCAGCCACCCACGGCGGTGGTCACAATGGGCGTGCCCGCGGCCATCGCTTCCAGCAGCACCAAGGGCTGGCCTTCGCTTACGCTGGTCAAAACAACCGCATCGAGGCGACGGTACCAGGGCCGGGAGTCTGTTTCGCCGGTAAAGGTCAGCCGATCAGCCAGGCCCAAGTCCGCGGCCAAAGCTCTACAGCGAGCCACGTAAGCCGGATCGTGATGCAGCGGTCCAATGACATAAAACTCGGCCTGGGGCAATGCTGCGGCCACCAATTGACAGGCATTAATAAAGGTCAACACATCCTTAATAGATACCACCCGGCCCACAAAACCAATCCGGGGCACGCCATCCCCGGCTGGCGAACGAAACGCAGACGGGGCCAGGGCCGGCCAATCCACGCTATTAGAAATCACCTGGCTCCGCGATGAAGGCGCGCCCAGGGTGGTTTGTAAGCGGGCGTTGGCCCGGCAAACCGTGGTAATGGCGTCGGCCTGCCGGTACGTTTGTTGGGCCATATCTTGCAACTTGACCCGCCAATGGTGGCGCAACGATTGCAAATCTATCCGATGCTGGCCGTCCGGCACCACCCTAAACCCACATTCCAACTCGGTGGAACCAACTTCCACTTCTCGCCAGTAAATGCCGTGTTCGGTGAGGATCAGGGGCCGGCCCGAGGCTTTTTTTACCTGGCAGCCCAACATCCCGGCAAAGCCGGTAGACAGGGCGTGGTAAACCCGAGCCTGGGGTAAGTTGGCATTTAAGGTAATATAAGTATCCTCCGGGCAGCGTGGATTGGGGTCCAAGTCCAGAGGCCAGTCTACAAATTGGCGCAAATTAGGCGGGAAGGGGTATTGGGGCTGTTTGGCCTGTCCCTCATCGGCGGATAGGTGCACCAGGCCAAAGGTGAGATCAGGCAGGCCGGTCAGTAGGGTCTGCACCCAAGCCGAAACGCCGCCCACCAGGTAGGGATAGGTTCCTTCCAAAATCAAACAAACATCCAGCACTATTGGCCTCCCCGGTATTTGACCAGCTTCAACTGAGTGCCTGTTGGCAGCGAGGTATCGTAAACAACCTCGTCCATCAACTCATAGATCAAAAACACCCCCCGCCCGTTCTCAATCGCCGCTGCCGGATCGTGAGGCGTAAAAGCGGCCCCATCAAACTTCCGGCCAAAATCGCGAATGGTTAAGGTGAGCTTCTTTTCGTCGGTGGTCAGGGAGAGGTGAATTTGGTGGCCGGGCCGCTGGCCGTAGGCGTGTTCCACCACGTTGGCCAGGGCTTCGCCCGCCGCCAGTTCAACGGCAAAAATAACTTCCGGGCCGAAACCGGCAGCCCTGGCTTGTTGGGCTATCCAGCGCCGGGCCTCGGTGGTAGCCTCCAGACGGCTGTCAATCACCAATTTTTGCGTTGACTCCCCCATCGTCACCTCTCTTCAGGTTGCGTTTAGCCTGGGTATGACCTGGACATCTTTACCACACGGCAAATTTCAGATAAATGAGACCAGGTTTAAGCCGGATGCGTAAAAAAATATCCGGCTGCTAAATTTCTGTAGGGCTTACGCAGTTGACCGCTTAGGAAGGATTTTGGACGAAAATTTAGGCCTGGCTTACGGCAGCGATTCCTTCTTCAACGGTTGGGAAAATATTGAACAATTTGTTCATGCGGGTCAGTTCAAACACCTGCTGCACCGGTTTCTGTGGGCCGCTGAGGCCCAGCATGCCGTTAGCGCCCTGGGCTTTTTTATGGGCGGCCACCAATACACTCAAACCGGAGCTATCAATATAGGCCACGTCGCTCATATTCACCAGCAGCCGGCCCTCATTATTTTCAATCAGGTCAATGAGAGTGTCGCGTAACTGGGTGGCGGTACTCACATCAATTTCACCGCTCAAATCGAGTATAGCTATGCCTGACTCGTTGCGTACCTTGTATTCCATTTTAACGTTTACCCCTTTATGATTTAATTTGTTCCTGAATCAAATGTAACTTTTGCTGCCGAATCAAATCCAGGGCGATATCCGTTACCTGCGGGTCAAACTGGGTGCCATGGCGTTGCTCTAATTCCTCAATCAGCTTATCCGCAGCCCATGGCTCGCGGAATGGATTGCCCGTGGTCATTTCCACAATAAATTCGGCCATCGCCAAAATCCGCCCCCCTATGGGAATCTCCTCGCCCTTTAAGCCCTGGGGAAAGCCCCAGCCATCGTACCATTCGTGGTGGGTGGCCACTGTTCCCCGCACCATGGGATGAAGAGGCAGGGCCTCGATCAGGCTGGCCCCAATGGTGGGATGCTCAAAGTCGGCCTGGAAACCGCCTTCCACTTCCACAATACCGGCCATGCCCACATCGTGCACCTGGCAGGCCGTGTGAATGGCCTCTAATTCATCGGGGGGCAGGTCCATGGCCCGGGCCATGGCCATACAAACGGCGGTAACTTTGGCATGATGGTCCTGGGTGTAAGGAGAGCGGGCATCCAGCGATTGGGCCAGGCCTTTGACCGTTTCCAGGTATTGGGCCGTAAACGACTCAAAGAGCCGGGCGTTGTGAATGACCAGCTTGATCTGTTGGGCAAAACCGCCAAGCAAGGTTAAAACATTTTCATCGGCCAGCAGTTTGGCTCTTTCTTTGAAGTAGAGCAGGGCAAAAACACCCAGCGGCTCGTCGTTGTCAAACAACGGCACGGCCAATATTGAGCGCGCGCCCTGCCGCTGAATGAATTCAAAATCTCGCAGCAGCAATCCCCCGCCCTCGGCTCCCAGCGACCAATCAAACAGGCCGGTGTCCGGCGAGAGATCGAGTTGTTCCACAAAAGCTGGGGGCAGGTTGGCCTGGGCGCGAATGGTAAGATACCCGCTGGCCGCATCAACAATGGCCACAAAGCCCGCCTCGGTTTTGGTGGCGTTCAGGGCCAGGTCCAGCAGAAGTTTGACAAAACGCTCCAAATCCAGGGCTGACCCCAGGAGTTTGCGGCCCACTTCTGAACTGGCCGTGAGAACGGCCAACTTTTGCCGCAGGTCTTCTTGTTGATGGGCTTGTTGCACGGTCAAGGCCAGGGGGAAACGCATCTCGGCCAATTCCTGTCTGGTTTTGCGGGAAACGGCGCGGTCCACATACGGGCCTATTTGCAGCAGCCCCACCAGGATAGGCGCAGGGCCGGCTTCGGTTTCCAAAAACAGGGGCACAGAATAGAGGGGGCCAACCGGGGTGGGCAGTAATTGGTCGGCTTCAAGCTCCCGATTCCGCTGCACATTCAGGGGCGGCGTTTGCATCATTCCCCCGGCGCCTTGCTCTATATCTTCACTGGCCATCAACATGGCCTCGGCGTGGTCGTCTTTGCGCCAGCTATGTTCCAGGTAAAACTCTCGCTGATTTTCATCCAGCAAATAAAGGTAACAGGCCGGCACGTCGGCCAACTCGCCCACCATGGCCAGCAATGCGTTCATCCGTTCAGGATAATCTGTTTCAGGCACCAGGGCCTGCAAGGTTTGTTGCCAAAGTTTCGTATCGTCGCTGCCTCGTCCAAACATAGCTTCTCCCAAAGTTCTTAAGATAAACTAATTTCTAAGAGGTCAATAAACTTATTTTAAACCAAAGGTATGCCTATGCAGTATACCATAAATATACCCGACAAGTATAGTACCTGTTGACTGATTGCCAGGGAATAAACAATTCCCTTCACCTCAAGATGAAGTTTAAAGGCTCTTTGGCTGTTTGATTGGTAATAATTTACCAGATTTAAGGCTATTATATTCTTTTAAGATTTGATAAAATAATGTATGCAGGAGTAAAATTACAATACGGACGCAATCGCGCAGGATAAAAGTAAGTTGAATTATTATCACTCAATTTTACCACATTTGTTGATTATGTTGTAATGAGGTATCTTAAAATTAAGCAGTTTTGATACCAACCGATCACAAGTTCTGGAACCACTGTTTCCAAAGTTGTCTAAAACCCCCAGAAAGGACCATCTATGAGGGATAACACAGAAGTTTTGCGACAGATTCCCCTGTTTTCCTCCCTACCCAGCGATGCGTTGAGCAAACTCAACCAGATTGCCCAGGAAAAGTTTTATCCGGCCAATAAGTTTCTTTTTCACGAGAATGACCTTGGCGATAGAGCTTACGTGATAAAATCCGGCGAAGTAATGGTGGTCAAAAGTGAAGGCACGGCCGATGAAACAATGTTGGGCATCAGCGGCCCGGGGGAACTGATTGGCGAAATGGCCATTCTGGAAAAGCAGGCTCGTTCAGCCAGTGTCAAAGCCATCAAAAATACTTATACCCTGGAGATTACGGCCGAAGACTTTAAAGATTTGGTTTCGCATACCGGCGTCATTGGCTACCAATTTCTCAAGATGCTCAGCGGCCGCATGCGTGAGGCCGGACAGGATCGGCTGGAGAAAATGGCCAACCTGGTCAGTGTGGAGCGGGAGATGCAAATTGCCCGGCGCATCCAGGCCAATTTTCTGCCCACCGAGCTACCCCAACCGGATGGGTGGCAAATAGCCGCCCGGTTTCAGCCGGCCCGGGCCGTAGGGGGAGATTTTTATGATGCCTTTGCGGTAACGCACGACCGGATTGGTTTTGTGATGGCCGACGTATGCGGCAAAGGGGTGGGGGCGGCCCTTTTTACCGCGCTTGTGCGCAGTTTGCTGCGGGCCTTTGCCGGGCAACGCCGTTCCCTGGGACGGTTGTTCACCCTGGCGGACGACGATCTTTTTACGGCAAATAGGCCCGCCAAACAACGGCGGACCCTGCAAACAGCCGGGGCCAGCGTTTTGCTGATTGTGGAAGACACCAATAACTACATTGCCAATACGCATGCCGATTTGAGCATGTTTGCCACGCTCTTTTTTGGCGTGCTCAACCCTAAAAATGGTTCCCTGGCCTATATCAACGCCGGGCATAATCCGCCCCTTATTGTCAACCGGGCCGGGCAAATAAAAGCCCAACTTGAGTCTACCGGGCCGGTGGTGGGCATCATCCCTGATGCCGACTTTGACATCGAGCGGGTCAGGCTTGATCCCGGCGATGTGCTGGTCACTTTTACCGACGGCGTTCCCGAAGCGCGGAATCCGGCCGGCAATCAATTCAGCGAAGCCCGTTTGCAAGCGTTGGCCCAACAGTGGGCCAATGTCCCTGCCAGTGTTTTGTTAGACCAGATCGAGTCTGATCTATTTGGCTTCATTGACACCGCCAAACAATTTGACGATATTACCCTGCTGGCCGTGCGGCGATGCCCTGATCACGTTGATTGCGACTGAAACGCCGTAATTACCCTTTACCCACACTTCCAAACTTGACGAATTTTCCAAAGTTTGCTAGATTTACTTTCATGCATGGTTTAAATCAATGTTTTTTTGCCCTCGTAGCTCAGTAGGTAGAGCAACCGCCTTGTAAGCGGTCGGTCGTCGGTTCAAATCCGTCCGAGGGCTTATAGAAATTCTGATGCTGTATAAGATATAATTTCGTTATAAAAAAGCCTTACCGGCATTATGAGGTAAGGCTTTTTATTTTCTACCTATCTGGATAGAGCAGAGGTGCAATCTAAACCTTGTCTCAGGCCCAATTTTCAAGCCAGGGATCTTTGACAGGTATTGTCTCCCGGCGAGCAGAATGACTGACTCTTAGCCAGGGAAGTTAGGGGCGAATCTCTGGGAATTAATCATTAGCAGACCTATGAATAGAAAATTCAGGTATTTGTTTACCGGGTAAATCACCCCTCATGATACCCCCAATGGAAAAATTTGGCCTTTTATTACAACAAACTCAGGCTGATTACCAGGGGGAACCTCTTTGAGTCAGGGCGACTCCCCGGGTAATAATGGATCAGTCATAATGAAGAATTTTATGCTTAATCTACTATTGGCTATTTTATCCATTTGTCTAACGCTATCCTTGCTTGAGATAGTATTTCGAGCGTTTGATATGCGGGGCTACCACCAGCCAAGGACTCGCGATTGGGAACATGCTTTGCTGCCTGAAACCAAAAGCTTGCCCGGGGTAAGTATTCAGTTTAAACCCAATAGTCAGTTCGAGTTGAAATATGACAGTAACCCCCAAGGCTATTTTGATCAGAATAACGGCTTGATTTACCATATCAACAAACACGGTTTTAGAGGGCCGGATTATGAAAAAAACAAAGCGCCCAATACCAGACGGATAATTATTCTGGGCGATTCATTTACTTTTGGAGAAGGGGTTAAGTTTGAGCACACTTTTAGTTACCGCCTGGAGAAAATCTTAAATCAACATTTGGCTTGGCCGGTAGAGGTGTTGAATTTTGGGACCAGTATCTGGGGCACCAGCGACGAAATCAATTACTTTGAGCAAGCGGGGATACACTTTGAACCGGACCTGGTTATTCTGGTTTATGTGCTTAACGATGCCGACTACGCCGGTGGTCTTGATTTATGGGACAACTTTAGAAATGAGTATGAAAATAGGAGTCTGAAATATTCTTACCTGGGCAGCTACTTTTACGCCACCCTTAAACGCCAGCTTTACGGCCAAAAATACATTGATGAGTTGCTCGACAGCGCCATGCAGGAACAATACAAATGGGCCAATAGTTTGAACTATTTATTAAAAGGGCGGCGACAGGCTGAAGCAATTGGGGCAAAGTATGCTGTTGTTGTCTTTCCCTTTATGTATGAACTCAATGAGCAATACCCCTTTCGCCCGCTCCATCTTATGCTATCTCAATACTGCGCCAGCAATAACATAACGTTTCTGGATCTATTTGAAGCATTTCAGGGTGAGGCATATACGGCTCTGTGGGTTCACCCCAGCGACCAACATCCCAATGAGCGAGGACATCAAATTGCGGCCGATGCTATTGCTGAATTTATCTTGGAGAATGATTTGTTATCAAACCATTCAGCCAGTGAAAATATCCAAACAGATTATGATTGATGGGGCGATTGCCAATGAGAGATGGATTCATCTCAAAAACAAAAGCTAACCTGCTACGGGTAATTGCCTGCGGGACACCCATAACATTTCTTATAATCTTACTGATAGCGGTTATCACTTACTTTTATCTTTTATTTTTTGAAAATGCGATCATTGATGATGCGTTTATAACAATGCGGTACGCCAAAACTCTTTTGGAAAGCGGAACATGGGGATTTTTTCCAAATCATGTCAGCAATTCAGCCACCTCCCCTCTCAATGTTATTCTGTTAGCTTTAACTGCTTTTGTTACAGGCTCAATAATAGATGCTGTAAAGTGGTTGACGTTAATTAATTTTTTGCTTATTTTTATTTTGTTGCGCAAAATATCAGTCAAAAGCCTGAATACAGAGATTTTTGGCTTTGTTTCCTTTGCGTCTCTTGTCTTCAATCCATTATTATTATCAACTATTGGTCTCGAGGGGATATTATTTACCACGCTCTTTATCGGTTCAGTCTATTTCTATCTGGAGGGCAAGTGGTCTTTATTGGCCGTAGCAACCGGCTTACTGACGCTAACCAGGCCAGAAGGAATTTTATTTTTTACTATATTTCTGGCCTTTGTTCCAACAATGAAATCGCGGTTCAAGCTTGCATTATTTTACCTTGGATGTCTTGCGCCGTGGTACATTTTTTCGTGGATACATCTGGGTTCGTTGGTTCCTGATACGCTTTTTATAAAGACCTCGCAAATGTCATGGGGGACATGGACCTTTTCCAATGGGTTATTACTTTATTGCAAAGCGTATCCATTGGAAACCACCTTATCATTTTTTTGTCTACCTTTGGCTATACTGGCTTTTAATAATAGTCCAAAATTTTTTAGCTTCGCAGGGCGGGTGGCCGGGGGCGGCCAAAGGGTGCATCCTCCCAATTTCTCTCCTAAAGAAATTTCTAGGGAAATAGATTCAAGAATGATTATGGCAATCATTGGGCTGAGTGGTTTGGCGCATTTTATCAGTTATTCTTTGCTACGGGTCCCTCCATACCACTGGTATTACGTTCCCGAAGTGATAGGAATTATTCTTCTTGGCGATTTAGCTTTGGCAGATAGTTATCGTTATGGTGCTCAAACATGGAAAAAGAGATTATTGTGGGCTTTGGTGCTGCTATATATTCTTATCGCCGCATCAGGCATGCTCTATCTTCTTGGCAGAAATGGTTTTTATCTCAAAGAAATGCCTATCCATACCAATTGGGCCACACATGAGCAGTACAAAAAAGTAGCTTTGTGGTTAAAAGAACATGATTCCGGCCAAACTATTCAGGCCCGAGGAGAAATTGGCACATTGGCTTTTTACTATGGTTGCTGCTTACTTAATGAATTTAGCGACAGGGAATGGTTAAAAACCTACACAAACCGGCGCCCTATTGGTTGGGATATAAGGGCAACGCTTCTTAAAATTAATTTTATTTTTTATAAACATCGTTCAAGTTTCCTTCCAATCTCGTCCGTTCTAGTAGGAGGACATGATCACGGAGATATGCTTGATAGCCACCAAGTTGTTAAGTGGAAAACATCAACAAAATGGATTACTGATGGTGTGCTGACTTATAGTAAGATTAGCTTGAACCAGCCCTTACACTTGGTTAACCCGACGGAGCATCCCTATGTATATGTCTACATTTGGAACAACGGTCAAGCTGAAACTTATCTTTTGGATGATGCGTCTTGGCAAGGCCGTACCTATAATGTGGAGTGGACCATTACCCCCCGGAATATTCTGTTTCAAGGCGCATTTCAAGCAAAGCTTTCTTCGATTACCGCCTTGTCGCCCGATCAATTTCTGGCCATAGCCGTTGCCTTTAGCGACAGTCCAGACCGCGTAACGCTACATATTTTTGAACGCCGGTATTGGTTCAAATTCACAAAGGACAACCAGATTGAGTTTTTTTATCCGCCAGAGGAGTGGCACAATCCTCAGTGGCCTGACGAGTCAGGTTGGCGAAGAGTAAGTATTGACCATGTAATGACAGACCGATGAAACATGTTGCCTCCCATGCCCGTCTTAAAAAACACGATGGTTCTATGGCTGGCTTTGAAAAAAAATGGCCGGTAGTCTTCCTGGCTTTCCTGGCTTTTGCCTGGGCCATTATTGCTTCGGCATGGCTGTTCCCCTTCTATTCTAATAACCACGATGAACCTGTTTATATTTTGCAGGCGCAAACCCTGCTTGCGGGCCGGTTGACCCTGCCGGTCAATGAGTTTTTTGATGATTTTTTTACGCCCTGGTTTGTGGTTGAGCATGGCGATAGAGGCATCTTCAAGTATACGCCGGTGCATGCGGCTTTCCTGGCTTTAGGGCAACTACTGTTTGGTACGATGCGAACCACCCTGGGTTTTGTGGCTGCGGGCAACGTCATTTTGCTATATCGCTTGAGCCAAGAAATGGGGGGTAACCGTAGAACCGCTTTACTGGCCGCCTTCTTTTTCATACTCTCGCCCTTCTTTTTGATCCAGAGCGCCACTTACCTGTCGTACACCACTGCGCTGTTATTATACCTTTGTTTTGCTGTGTTTTTTCTGCGCGGCAGTCGTCGCCAGGCTCCTTTTTTGCTGATCTGCGCCGGTTTAGCCCTGGGGCTGGCCTTTTTTAGCCGGCCTTATGACGCCATTTTGTTTGCCATTCCTTTTGGTTTATTTTTGCTCAAGCTAACCTGGTCAAAGCCAAACGGCCTGGTCAAACAAATTGCCTGGTTGATGGCCGGCTTGTTGCCAATTTTGGGCTTGGTTTTGCTTTATAACCTCTTCATAACCGGCCATCCCCTGCGCTTCCCCTTTACGCTTTACGATCCGCTGGACACTTTTGGTTTTGGGTATAAGCGTCAACATCCGCTCAATATACCCATTTTGTATAATGTTTCTGCCGCGCTTGACAGCCTCTCCGCCAACCTTTTCCAGCTCAATTTTTGGGTGTTCGGAGGTCCCCTTTTGCTGGGACTTGCCTTGTTCCAGGTCATTGCCAATTACCGCAGTTGGTCAAACGCCCTCTTACCCCTGCTCTTTTTTGTATTTCCCTTGGGCCATTTTTTCTTTTGGGGCGCGTATAATTTTACGCTCTGGGGCGTCATTGAGTATCTTGGCCCCATGTATTACTTGCCGGTACTCATTCCCCTGGTTCTTCTTGGCGCACAGGGGCTTTGTAGGCTATTCAATCGCGCCTCGTTTGTCGCCATTATATTTCTGTTGGTAATGGGGGGGATTAATGCGGCCCTTTTGGCCCGGCATATTGGGCAAAACTATGCCTACACTCGCAAACATCAAGCCATTTATCATCCCTTTTTGGAGCAGCCGCTTGACCAGGCCCTGGTTTTTGTCCCTCCCCTTTACGGCCCCTACCTGCTGCATCCCCTGGCCTGGCTGGCCAATACACCTTCTCTGGACGGGCCGATCCTTTACGCGCTGGATACAAACCAGAACAGTCATTTGACCCTGCTCGATGCCTACCCGGATCGGGTGACCTACCGTTTTATCTACCCCGGCGCCTACACCGAATCACCCCAAGACGATGTTGCGACCAGCCTGGTTGAAATGGAGCGTCACCAATCTAATCATCTTACCCAAAGCCTCCATTTTGCCAACCCTTCATCAGCCCCTTACGTTTACACCTACCTTCAACATGGCCCTCAAACCCAAAAATATTTACTCGATGACCATTCTCGCCAGGGAAAAACTTATGAAGTAACCTGGCACATTCAACCCCACCAGATTTGGCTGCAAGGAGACTACCAAAAACAATTATCCCGCCTTGATAGTCTCTCCGGCAAAGAATTTTTGGTTCTGGCCGCTTCATTCCGTCATGATCCCCAAAACGGGCCGGAAACAATCCTGGAGCATCGTTATCAATTCAGGCTAACCGGCGATCAGCAACAGGAGGTTTTGCTGCCGTCCAAAACCAGTAATTTTATTCGCGGCGATGCCTTTACCCAGTCGCTCTCCGTGACGAACCCCACCGACAGCCCTTATGTTTATGCCTACATTTGGAATAATGGGCAGGCGGAAGTTTATCTCCTTGATGATGCGTCGAGCCAGGGCCGTGAATATAGCCTGAAATGGACGATTACGCCGGATGATATTTCTTTCCAGGGCGCATCCAAACAAAAAACCGCCTCGATCAAAAAGATGTCCACTAACCAATTCCTGGCTGTGGTGGCGGCTTTCAGGCCAAGTCTGTCCCGTCCCAACCGCCATATCGTTGAACGTCGCTTTACCTTTCGGGTCACCCCTGATAACCAATTGGAGGTTCTCCTGCCGCCGGAAGAGTGGTATAATCCGAACTGGCCTGAAGCAGAATGGCAGCAGGGCGATATTGATGACGTGATGACAGACCGATGAAAGGCAAAATATTGCCATCTCTCTTAACCCTGCTTGAAAAAAAGTGGGTGATTTTGCCACTGGCCTTTGTTGCTTTCGCCTGGGTTATCATTGTCTCGGAGATGATTTTCCCTTTCTATTCCAATGACCACGACGAAGCCGTCTATATATTACAGGCGCGCGCCTTGTCTCAAGGTCGGCTTTTTCTGCCCGCAAACCAATTCAGTGAGACCTTTTTCAAGACCTGGTTTGTGGTCAATACCGGCGAGCGGGCTATTTTTAAGTATACCCCCGTGCATGCCGCTTTTTTGGCGCTGGGATTGCTCCTGTTCGGTTCTATGCGGGCTGCTTTGGGTTTTGTGGCGGCGGGCAATGTAATTCTGCTCTATTGTTTGAGCCGGGCGTTCTATCCCCAAAATCGTCTGGCTTTATTGGCTGCTGTTTTTTTTCTTCTCTCGCCCTTTTTTCTCATTCAAAGTATAACCTTTCTCCCTTACAGCACAGCTCTGCTGCTGCACCTTTTTTTTGCGGTGTTGTTGCTACGAGGGCAGCGCCACAATGCGCCCCATTTATTGATGGGGGCCGGTTTGGCTCTGGGGCTGGCCTTTTTTGCTCGTCCTTACGATGCCATCCTCTTCGCCATTCCCTTTGGGATATTCTTTGTTGGTCTAAAGGGGTCAAACTCACAGGGCTTTAGCCTTTCAATTTTTTTGAAACAAGGCGGCTGGGTGCTGGCCGGTTTTGGGCCGGTGTTTGGCCTGGTCTTAATTTATAACTATTACTTTACCGGCGATCCTTTTTGTTTTCCTTTTTTACTCTGGGATCCGCAAGACACCCTCGGTTTTGGCCTGCGGGGACGAGTAGCTATTTTGTATGATCTCCCGGCTGCTATCAAGAGTTTGGCGCATAATTTGTGGCAACTCAACCTGTGGGTATTTGGAGGAACCTTCCTACTTGGCCTGGCGCTGCTGCCCCTGTTGACCGGCCGTATCCGGCGGACGGAATTGACCTTACTGCTGCTTTTGGTTATTTTTCCGGTAGGGTACTTCTTCTTTTGGGGCGCTTACGCCATGGCGATTTTCTGGAAGGGGGTGGTCTATCTTGGCCCTATGTATTACTTCCCTATGTTGGTCCCGCTGGTCATCCTGGGCGCGCAAGGATTGTTGACCCTCTCTAAACGTCGCCCCCTACTGGCCCTGCTTCTGACCGCCACAATGGTTCTGGTCAATATTTGGCTCTTGGGCTGGCATATCGCGCAAAACTGGGCCTACACCCGGGAATACCAGGCCATTTACCGGCCTTTTGGGCAGCAGCAACTCGAGAACCCGGCCCTGGTTTTTGTGCCGCCCCTGGCCGGACCTTTTCTGTTGACCCCCTTTCCTTACTTGAGCAACACTCCTACTTTTGATGGCCAGATTCTGTACGCCCTTAATAGAGACCAGGAAAATTTTACCCTGCTGGATGCTTATCCAGAACGAACCGCTTATCGGTTTGATTATTATGGCCCTTACACCGAGTCGCCTGATGACAACCCAAAAACGGAATTGGTCAAAATGGAACGCCGCCAGGTTGACGGCTTCAATCAATACTTACATATCGTCAATCCCACCCATAGCCCTTATGTTTATGTAGAAGTGCGGAACGGTGAGCAAGCGGAAAATTATTTGCTTGATGATGCCTCTTACCAGGGTTGTGTCTATCAGATAAAGTGGCTTATTACCCCGCAAAAAGTTGAGCTTGAGGGAGCGTCCCAGCAGCATCTCTCCTCGATCACGGCGTTATCCCCTGATCACAAGCTGATGATAGCCGTGGACTTTAGCGATGGTCCAGAACGGGTCGCCCAGCAAATTTTTGAATGGCGTTACCCGTTCCGGTTGACCAAAGATAAGCAACTCGATATCCTCCTTCCTCCCGAAGAGTGGCATAATCCTTTGTGGCCTATTTCAGAGTGGCATCAAAAAGATATTGACGAGGTGATGCGTGGTGAATAGCTTGGCCCCTTATCATCTCAACACGGGGTTTATTGACTATCTTCGTTCTTCGCAAAGTTTTGCCGATAAAAGGCGAAGCATCGCTTCCGGGGTAGTGCTCCTCCTCTGGCTGGCTGTGGCCATCTTCTTGAGCGCAAAGCATGAAGTGTGGCGAGACGAAGTGAGAGCGCTCTCTATTGCCCTGGAACCTGACTATTTTTGGCAACTCCCCTTGGCTCTCAAAAACGAAGGGCATCCTATCCTGTGGTATCTGATTTTACGAACCGGGTTCTTTGTTTTCCGTACCCCGGTGGTTCTCAAAATCGTCAGCGTCGGTATCGGTTTGGCGGGAGTGACTGTTTTTTTGCGGTACGCGCCTTTTCCCACTTGGCAGAAACTCCTCTTTATGTGGGGAATATTGCCTCTCTACGAATACACAATTATGGTGAGGGGCTATGGGGTCAGTATGCTCTTGTTTTTTGCTTTTGCTGCGCTCTATCTTCATCGCCGGAAAAGGCCATTTCTTTTGGCCGGGGTGCTGGCAATCCTGGCCAATTCAGATGTCCATTCGTGCCTGCTGGTGGGGGTGTTGGCTGCTTTTTGGTTTTGGGATGGCGTGGTGATGGAGCATGACTTGAGCGTTCGTAAATCTACAGTTTTGGCGTGCCTGGTTTTGGTTGGCGTAGGGATTTTGGGCGCAGTGGCTACATTTTTCCCCACTCAGGAAACCATTGTTACCAAAGTTCTTTCATTAAATACCACGCAGGTCATAGAGTCGTTTTGGACAAACATCAAACATCCCAGCCAAAATTTTAGAGAGGTTTTTCCTCGTGTGGCTGTTTCATACCGTGACATAATGTTGTGGTTGTTGGTGGCCGGATTGCTCATCCGCCCGCATGCGGCTGTGTCGCTTTGGGGAGGTATCGTTTTGCTGGGTACTTTTTTTACGGCAGTTTTTCATGGGTTTTTACGTCACCAGGGCATCTTTATTCTCTTTCTGATTTCTCTGTATTGGCTTGTTCGCCAGGAGGGGCAGCCGCTCGAAATCAAAGGCAAGTTGAAACAAGGATTGTATTGGCTGCATCAGGTGGCGGTTTATGTGGTGTTGTCGGCAGTTTTTATCTCCATGATCAGGTTTGGCGTGCCCAAAGCCTGGCAGGATGTCACCCATCAAAAAAGCTCAAGCCAGGCTTTGGGCCAATTTCTCAACGCCCATCCCGAATATCAGTCGGCCATTATCATCGGCGAGCCGGATTACGTACTTGAATCTTTGCCGTATTACGCGCCCAACCGGCTCTATATTCCTCGAGAAAAGACATTCAGAAATCGGGTCATGCTGGTCAAATCGGCCCAAGTAAACTTTTCGTTGGGCCAACTGCTGAACACTGCCCGCCAGCTTCAAAACAGCGAGCAAAAGCCGGTACTCATCGTCCTGGGACACTTTGATTTATCCGCCCAACCACCATTTAAAAAATCTTACAGCTTCAATAAGATTTTTACCTGGTCTGTTGAAGAACTGGCCGATTTTAAAGCCAGGACCGTTAAGATAGCCGAATTCAGAGCGGCCACTTTAGACGAGAATTATGAAGTATATCTTTTTATTCAATAATGCGTGCCTTTATTCAGAAATATGATGTTGTTATAGACCTGCTATTGTTATCAGCTTTATGGATTTTAGCCGTTATCATCGTTAATCCTTACGGCCACTTTCCCCTGAATGACGACTGGTCTTACGGCCAAACTGTCAAACGCTTGGTTGAAGAGGGGAGCTTTCGGCCGACCGGCTGGACCACCATGCCCCTGCTTACGCATACTTTGTGGGGCGCGCTGTTTTGCCTTCCAGATGGCTTTTCTTTTACCGCCCTCAGATTCTCCACGCTCTGGCTGGCCCTGACAGGTATCCTGGGAACCTACCTCTTGCTCAAGCAGGTCGGCGATTCCCGGTATCTTGCCGTTACGGGTGCATTGGTGATGGCGGCCAATCCCATCTACTTTGCCCTCTCCCACACTTTTATGACCGACGTGCCTTTTGCCACTTTTACCGTGTTCGCCACACTCTTCCTGATCCGTCGTCTCCAGGTTGAGTCTAACTTCTACTTGGTCTTAGGTACGTTATTTGCCAGTGGGGCCATTTTGTGCCGCCAACTTGGTTTGGTTGTACCCATAGCTTTTGCCTTTGTTTTTTTGCTGAAACACGGCTTTTCTCGTTCCACCCTCATGCGGGCGGCAGCGCCTTTGCTGGCGGGGTGGAGCGCCTTGTGGGGGTTTGAATATTGGCTAAAAACCTCTGTTGGTTTGCCGTCCCTCTACAACTTCAAAATAGAGAGGCTGTTGGAAAAACTACTGGGCAACCCCGGCACGTTGCTTTTGGCCGTTTCCGGAAATCTGCTGAAGATTTTGATCTATCTGGGGTTGTTTTTGCTGCCGCTTGTGCTTCTTCTGTTCTGTATGCCCGGTTGGTTCCGGTTCATCCGCAGTCGGGTACTTTTTATAATTCTCGCCATCACCGCCAGCCTCGTTGTTTGTGAGGCAAAACAGCCCATGCCCCTGGCCCGCAATGTTCTAACCAGTGGCGGTATTGGGCCGGTGACCTTGCGCGATGTTTATATCTTGGAGTTGCCTCACGCGCCAATTTTACCGGCTGCCTTTTGGTGGGCAATAACAGTGTTGGGTATTGTGGGGGGAGGTATGATTGTTGTTTATATTTTTTCCGTCACGGCAGCTTTGTTTGGCAGTTCTGATGGCCTTAAAAGCAATAATGACCGATTCTTGCTCACCTTCCTGTTATCAGCCTGTCTCATTTACTGTTTACCCATTGTCATTAGCGGTTTTTTTGACCGGTATCTGCTGCCTTTGGCCCCTCTCCTTGCCGCGGTCCTGGCCATCTCTATGAGGACATTGCAGTCACGCCCCCAGCCTATATGGACAACCCTGGCCCTGTTATTAATTTGTCTTTATGCGAGCTTCAGTATTGCGGCCACCCACGATTACCTGGCCTGGAACAGAACTCGTTGGGTCGCGTTACAAACATTGATGACCAACGACCACCTTCCCCCAGCCGAGATTGACGGCGGTTTTGAGTTTAACGGCTGGTATCTGTATTATGCAGACTATGTGCCTGACCCTTCCAAAAGTTGGTGGTGGGTGCATAATGACCGTTATCTGGTGACAATGGGACCGGTAGCCGGATATGAACTGGTGCGACAATATTCATTTCAGCGTTGGTTGCCGCCTGAACCAGGGTACATTTTTATATTGCGCCGGGAGAGCCGTTGATGAGTATCTGCAAGAAAAAGTACAAATATCTGGCCCTCTTTGATAAAAAATGGGTTATGTCAGGGTTGGCCTTCGTCGCTTTTGCCTGGGCCGTTATCGGTTCGGAAATGATCTTCCCCTTCTATTCCAATAATCCTGATGAAGCCGTGTATATTTTTCAGGCGCGCGCGCTGGCTCAGGGTCAACTTTTTTTATCCATTGATCCCCAATTCAGCGAGTTTTTTAAAGCGTTTGACATAATCAATTTGGGAGACCGTGCCGTTTTCAAGGTGACGCCTGTGCATGCGGCCTTCTTGGCCCTGGGATTACGCCTGTGCGGTTCTATGCGAGCCGCTCTGGGTTTTGTGGCGGCGGGCAATGTGCTCTTGCTCTATTGCTTGAGCCGGGAACTCTATCCCCAAAAACGCCCGGCCCTCATCGCCGCTGCTTTCTTACTGCTGTCCCCATTCTTTCTCATCCAGAGCGCAACCTTTTTGTCTTATGCCACCACCCTCTTGTTATTCCTTACCTTCGCCGTGCTATTGTTGCGGGGACATCGGCGTAATGCGCCCCTGTTATTGTTTGGCGCCGGTTTGGCCCTGGGCCTGGCCTTTTTTGCCCGGCCTGGTGACGTCCTTCTCTTTGCTCTGCCCTTTGGTTTATTGTTTGTTGGTCTCAATCTGTCAGGGCCGAAAGGGTACAAAAACTTTTCGGGTTTATTGAAACAAAGTGGCTGGGTGCTGCTCGGTTTTGGGCCAATGGTTGGTTTGGCCCTGGCTTATAATCAATTTCTTACCGGCGCTGCTTTTATTCCTCTTTATTGGTTCTGGGATCCACAGGACATCCCCGGTTTTGGCCGTCGGGCGCAAAATACCATTTTATATGATTGGCCTGCCGCCCTTGAGAGCCTGCAAGGCAATTTGTTACAGCTTGCCTTATGGGTGTTTGGCGGGATCATTTTGCCGGGCCTGGCCTTGTTCCAGCTCATCACCCAACGCCTCCGGCAGCGGGAGTTGACTTTACTGTTGCTTTTGTTCATTTTTCCCGGGGCCTACCTTTTCTTTTGGGGTAATTATCATTTCACCCTTTTGGGCGTCAACCAGAATCTTGGCCCCATGTATTACTTTCCCGTTCTGGTACCGCTGGTCATCCTGGCTGCGCAGGGATCAATGAACCTTTCTAAAGCAAGGCCGGGTGTGGCCCAATTTGCCGTGGCGCTGATGTTGCTGGTTAATGTTTGGCTGCTGGCCTGGCATATTGCCCAAAACTATGCCTACACCCGTGAAAGCCAGGCTATTTACCGGCCCTTTATGGAGCAGCGACTCGATAATACCCTGGTTTTTGTGCCGCCACTGGCTTCCGGGGCTTTTTTGCTGGCACCCTTATCCTACTTAATCAATGCTCCTACCCTGGACGGACCAATCCTCTATGCCGTCAATCGCAACAACGAAAATTTTGTCCTGCTTGACGCTTACCCGGAACGAACACCCTATCGGTTTGATTACTACGGTCCCTACACCAAAACACCCTACGATCATCCTGAAACCGTTCTGGTCAAACTGGAACGCCGTCAGGTTGGCTCTTTAGCTCAACGTCTACAAATCATCAATCCCACCGACAACTCCTACGTCTTTATCGAAGTTCTCAATAACGGTCAGGCCGAAACTTATCTATTAGACGATTCCTCGACGCCGGGAAAACGGTATGTGGTGGAATGGCGCATTAGCCCCCAAAATATTGAATTTCAGGGCAGCTATCATCAACATCTCTCCTCAATAATAAATCTATCGCCCGCCGATAAACTGGTCATCAGCGTTGCTCTCTCCGACAGACCCGAACGGCAGACGCAGCAGGTGTTTGAGCGCCGCTACAATTTTCGTTTAACCGATGACAACCGGCTTGATATTCTGGTTCCACCAGAAGAGTGGTACAATTCTTTTTGGCCTGTCACTGAGTGGTTGATGGGTGATATTGACCATGTTATAACCGAAACACAGCAGTGATGAGGAAAGGTGATGGAAAATACTTCCTTATATCTTGTCCAAATTATCATTTTAGGGGCTTTAGGAACGGTAAGTTTGATCCTGCTCGTCAATATTTTCACCGTCCGGCACCTGGAAACCTATTTTTCTTCACCGGTCCACTTTCGAGTTTCGGTATTGATTCCGACCAGGAATGAACAAGATAATATTGAGCGTTGTGTCCGGTCGTTGCTGGCACAGAATTACCCTGATCTTGAGGTGATTGCGCTTGACGACCATTCCACCGACCAAACTTGGCCTATTCTCAACCGTTTGGCCGCCGCCGAAGAACGGCTCAAAATTATGCATGGACAATCGCTCCCCCCAGGCTGGATGGGCAAACATTGGGCCTGCCACCAGCTTGGCCAGATGGCTACGGGAGACCTATTGCTGTTTACCGATGCCGATGTTTGGTTTCATCCCCACGCTTTATCCAACGCGGTTTCAGCCTTACAAACCGAACAGGCCGACCTGCTGGCCGCCATCCCCAGGGAAATAGCCGGTTCCTGGGCAGAACGATTGACCGTGGCCATTTTGAATTTTGCCATGCTGCTTGTCTATCCCTATCCCCTGGCCGCGCGAGTGTCCTGGCCCTTTATGATGATTGTGAACGGGCAATTTATGCTCTTTCGACGGAGAGCTTACGATGGGATTGGCGGTTTCACTATGGTGCGCAAGGGAGTGCTGGACGTGCAAATGGGCCGTCGGATTAAAGCGTTTGGTTATCGCTGGCGGTTGGTCAATGCCGGCAATTGGGTTTTCTGCCGGATGTACCGCAACTTTGGCGAAGTATGGTCGGGCTTCAGCAAAGGTCTGTTCCCCTCGTTTGATTATAACCTGGCCCTGTTTTTGCTGCCCTTGTTTGGCCTGACCGTCTTTGGCCTGGAACCCCTGGCCGTGCGTCTGTTGGCCCTATGGGGCTACAATTTTCCTGGAGACATATTGTTGCTGGTTGACTTATCCCTCCTGCTCACGCTGCTGGTGTCGGGGTTGTTTCACGCCTGGTTGAAAGTGCCGTTGTATATGGCCCTCCTCTATCCGTTGATTGTCGTCCTGGTCATAGCCATTGGGCTTAACTCTATCTACGTGGCTTTTACCAACAGCGGTAGCTGGAAAGGTCGGCCCTACCTACCGGCCAGAAAAACGGATTAAATTCCGGTCAGCAGTTCCCGGTACACCGCGCTGTAAGCCGCCACCATCTTTTGGGGTGAAAACTCGCTGGCAATGCGGCGAGCCGCGGCCTGACCGAGGTGCGGCCAGAGCGCCTGATTTTCCAGGGCAAAAATAATGCGCCGGGCCAATTGTTGGGGTTGGGCTGGGTTAACCAGCCAGCCCGACTCGCCGTCAACAATCAAATCTTGCACGCCATCTACGGCAGAGGCAATTACAGGCAAACCGGCAACCATTGCTTCCATCACGGCGTGGGGCATCCCTTCAGACAACGAGGGATGGGCAAACAGATCCATTGCCGCCAATAAATCGGGCACGTCGGTCCGGTCGCCCAAAAAGATAACCTGCCGCTCAATCCCTAACTGCCTGGCCTGTCGTTCCAATTTTGCGCGGAGGGGGCCATCGCCAACCAGTAGCAGCGCCGTATTGGGGTGGGTTTTGACCACTATTGCGTAAGCCTCTAACAAATCCCGCTGGGCTTTTTTGGCCGAAAGTCGAGCAACCATGCCCAGCACTTTGGTTTTGGCCGAAATGCCCAACTCTGCCCGGATAGACGTTCGAATCTGGCTGCGGTCTGCCAAGTCAGGTTCAATGCTGTTAGCAATATAAAGCACTTTATCCGGGGGCACGCCCTCGTGGGCAATGGCAAAGGGAATGGCCTGCCGGCCAACCGCAATGAACAAATCGGCCCAACGGGCGGTCAGGCGATCCAAAAAAAGTAGCGGGGGGGGAACGTGCGCGTTCCGGGCCTGAATGGAAGAGATGATAATCGGCGTGCCCAGCCGGCGGGCCAGCGGCCGGCCCAAGACATTGCTGAACTGTAAAATGGTTTGCGCTATCTCAGGTTGCCAGGCTTGCAGGTCACGATAAAGTTGAAAAAAACCAACCAGCATGTAGAGTCGGGGCCGGCCAATGATAACCACCCTGGCCCCGCTTGCTTCCAGGTTTTGCACAATGCCGGAATTGACGACTTCGTTGAGACAGTAGATGCGTTGGGCAAAGCCCAGCTCGGCCAGCCCTTTGACCAAGATCATCAACCACGTTTGGGTACCACCCCGGTCGAGATTATCAACAAGGTGCGCCAGGCGGATTTTTTTCTCTTCAGGCCAGGTCATCGTTAGGGTATTCAGCAATGGGAATAAAGATTGGCATTGTTTCGTTTCGCGGTCCCGGCCAAAGCGCCACCGACCGCTTTCGCTACGATCCGTTGGTGTATGGTCTGCCACCATCAGGATACCGGGCCAACTATTTTGACTCGCGTCAGGCGGGTTACGATGTCATCATTGTGCCCTTAAAAAGGAAGCCTACTTTATTTCCTACAATCAGACAAAAAGCCTCGTTTATTATCGGCGACCTTACCGATGATATGCTGTCGTATCCGTTCACCTGGTATAATCATTTTGGTCAATGGATGCGAGTCTTTGAAAGCGTGCATCAACGCCGGTATTATCGTAACTTGCTCTGGCAGTGTGACTGGGTAGTGGCCGGCAGCGCGGGGCAGGCCGACAGTTTTCGAGATGACGCGAGAGGCGTTTCCGTTGTGCCCGACGCTATTCTTGACGCCGACAGCCAATTTGCAGCCAACTATGTAAACCGCGAACCATGCCGGTTGGTCTGGTTTGGCAATGTGGAGAGTTTACACGGATTGACCAGTATTCAGACTGTCTTGGATAGATTAGCCGCGAAAGACCATTTTGAATTACATTTGGTCACATCTACAGAAACTAAATTTCGTATCGTGGGCAGATGGCCGCACAATGTCCACGAATTTATGACTCGCCAGCAAATACAATGTCAGTTTCATCCCTGGTTGTCGTCAACTTGCACCCAAAATCTGGCCGATGGCGACATCGCCCTGGTGCCGGTTGAACCGGGCGCTCACTACAATTGGCGCAAACCCGCCGGGCGGGTGCTGCTGGCGATGGCGCTCGGCCTACCCGTTGTGGCCTCGGCCATTCCGGCCTACGAGTCTGTGATTGACCAGGGTAGAACCGGCTACATTGCCCGTAGTCCCGATGAGTGGGTGCAATTTATTGAGCAACTGGCCCATAATCCGGCCCAAAGAGAAATAATGGGCTTGGCGGCTCGCCGATTTGCCTTAGGCAATTATAGTGAGAAAAATTTTGTGCAACAATATAGCGCGGTGATTCAACAGGTTCTTTCTAAAATCAACTCTTGATAAAGGGCGTGGTAAGCCGCTACCATCCTGTCTGCCGAAAAATGGTGTTTTATCCGTTCGGCGGCGGCCAAGCCCATTTGACGCGCTGTTTCCGGGTGACGTAAGGCAAAGATGATGCGTGCGGCCAACGCTGCCGGATTGCCCGGTTCAACCAGCCAGCCACTTTCACCATCAACAATCAATGTTTGGGCGCCGTCAATCGCGGTGGCAATAACCGGCCTGGCGGCGGTCATAGCCTCCATAACGGCATTGGGCATACCTTCAAATAAAGACGAATGAACGTAAAGGTCTATCATGGATAATAAATCCGGGACATCCGACCGGTCTCCTAAAAACCGGACCTGAGCTGCAATGCCCAAACCAGTTACTTCAACCTCCAGGCTTTGGCGTAACGGACCGTCGCCGATGATGAGCAAAATCATGTTGGGGATTTCTTTCAGCGCCAAAGCAGAGGCTTGCAGCAAATCACGATGCCCCTTTTGGGGATGCAGCCGGGCCACCATCGCCAACACTTTTACGTTACAATAGGTCAGGCCCAGTTCAGCGCGCAGAGCGGCAGTTCTGGTCGCGGATTTGGGCTGCGGAATACGCGCGCCGTTGGGTATATACACAATCTGTTCTTTTATCACGCCCTCGTGGGTCAGGGCAAAGGGGATAACCTCTTGACTGTTGAAAATAACCCGGCAGGCCCAACGAATGGTCAGGTGGTCCCAAAATAGCTGCCAGCGCGATTTGTGGCAATTGCGGGTGCGGATAGATGACACAATCACCGGTATTCCGACTAGGTGGCCCATCGTTCGACCCACCACGTCGGCGGTGGGCAACATGGTCTGCACAAGGTGAGGCTGCCACTGCTTCAATTCTTGATAAAGATGAATTAATCCCTCAATGGCCCATAGTCGCGGTTCGCCAATAATGTTAACTTTGGCCCACTGCTGGAGAGTCTGCACATTTTGGGGATGCGCCCGGTTTCGCATACAATATATCCGTTGCTCATAACCCAGGCCATGCAGCCCTTCGGCCAAAATAGTCAACCATGTTTGCGTGCCACCGTGGATGAGGTCGTCTATAAAATAGGCAATCCGTAAGTTAGACATGACAGACACAAACTCTACTCCAGCTAAAATTCGTTATCTTTTGCGTTACGTTGCTCCCTACAGCAAACACATGCTCCTGGCCACTTTGGCTTTGGGATTAAGCAGCGTCCTTATCCTGGCTCTGCCCCTGGCCCTGCGCACGCTGGTGGACTCGGCGTTTGTTTCTGGGGATTTATCCCTTTTGAACCGGCTCGGCCTGGCCTTACTGTTGCTATTTGGGGTGCAAAGCGGGATGATCTGGTTGCAATCTTACCTGTTTACGTTTGTTGCCAATCGGGTGATCGCCGATTTACGCATGGACATTTACAACCATCTTTTAACGCTGCCCATGCGCTTTTTCTATGACCGGCAACTCGGTGAGATCATCTCGCGGGTCACCAGCGACGTGACGGTGATCCAAATTGCGCTGACCCAAACCCCCACCAGTATCCTGCGCCAATCCATTATCTTTTTGGGCGGGTTGGCGATGCTGCTCTGGTTCAATTGGCGGCTGGTACTCATCTTGCTTCTGTTCGTCCCCCTGATAGGCGTCGTCGCCAAATATTTGGGCCGGAATTTACAAGCGTTGGCTACTGATGTCCAGGATACCTCCGCCCGGCTCACGGCTACGTTAGAGAATACTTTGGCCGGCGTGCGGGAAGTGAAAGCTTTTTCCCGCGAGCACGCCGAACAGATTCATTTTGCCGAACGCACGGAAACACGTTTTGCCGCGCTGATGCGCCAGAACAAAGCGCGGGCGTTGCTCATCGCCGTTGTCAGTTTTTTGGGCTTTGCCGCTGTTTCATTATTGCTGTGGTACGGGGGAAGGCAGGTAATTGCCGGAACCATCACCCCCGGCGACATGGTAGCCATCATCATTTACATGGGCATCGTGGTGACCCCTATGAGCGAGTTTGCCAGCCAATATGCCAATATTCAGGCTGCTTTGGGCGCCATCCGGCGGGTTTATGAGATAATGCTTATGGCCGCGGAAACTCTAACCGGCTCCGCCAATCGGGCCTTGCCGCCGGTGGTGGGACGGATTTGTTTTAAAGATGTGTCTTTTCATTATGAAGGCTCAAAGCCGGTTCTGCAAAATATCAACCTGAACGTTGAACCTGGCCAGGTGATAGCCATTGTTGGCCCCAGCGGCGTTGGCAAAACTACGCTGGTCAATCTGCTGCTTCGTTTTTATCACTTACCGGCCGGCCGTATAGAAATTGACGGCCACGACATTAGCCAGGTCAATCTGGTCAGTTTGCGCCGGCAGATTGGTTTGATCCCCCAGGAAACGTTTTTGTTTAGCCGCAGCGTGCGGGAAAACATTGCCTATGGCCGGCCCAACGCAACCCAAAGTGAAATTGTAACCGCCGCCCAGTCCGCTTATGCTCACGATTTTATTACCGCCCTGCCCTACGGCTACGATACCCCGGTCGGCGACCGGGGCAGCAAACTTTCAGCCGGTCAGCGGCAGCGGATAGCCATTGCCCGGCTGCTGCTCAAAGACCCGCGCATTCTTATCCTGGATGAAGCCACCGCCTCGCTTGACCCGGAAGCCGTAGCGTGGGTTGAAGCCGCTTTGGCTCGTTTAATGCGCCGGCGGACCACTTTTATGATCACTCATCACCTGCACAAAATACAAAACTCTCATCGCATCCTGGTAATAAAAGATGGAATGATTGTAGAGCCGGAGAATTTCAAGGAACTGCCGGCTCAAAGAGAAATATAACGGGACTACGCTTTGCTCAGTACCAAATTTTTATTTTCAATCCGATAAACCGTATCGGCCAGGGGGATAAAGTCAAGATTATGGGTGGCCATAATTAATGTATGATTGGCCTGGCGGGTTAACTTCAGGAGGAGCTGAAGCGCGGTTTGGCCGGTGTCTACATCCAAGTTGCCGGTTGGCTCGTCGGCCAGGAGGAGGGTGGGATTGTGAGTAATAGCCCGCAACATCGCAATCCGCTGCTGCTCGCCTCCGGAGAGACGGTCGGGAAAAGCGTCCTGGCGATGGGCTAAACCAACTTGTTCCAGCAGCGTTTGCGCTGCCTGAGACTTGGCCTTGTTCATGCCGCCATTAAGCTGCATGGTCAAGGTAATATTTTCAAAAACAGTCAGGGTGGGAATGAGGTTAAAAAACTGAAAGACAAAGCCAATGTGTTCCCGCCGGAAAAGGGTACGCTGGCGTTCATTCAGCCGGTTGAGGGCGGTGTTATTGAACAGAATATCGCCGCTGTCTGGGGTGTCAATGCCGCTGATGAGATTCAAAAGAGTACTTTTGCCGGAGCCGCTTTGACCCAGCACCAGAATAAACTCGCCGGCATTAAAGGTGGCATTAACCTTATCCAAGATGAGCCGGCGCTGTTTGCCTTCGGTGTAGGTTTTGGTCAGGTTTTTCAGTTTTACCAGAGGTGGATTGGCCATAAATTTTTTCCCGGGCAAAAAAGCAAGCCTCTAGCTCAAAGGCTGAGAGCGTGTTTCTTAAATGTCATTTCGAGGCCGTTAGGCTGAGAAATCTCTTTATAAGACTCGCCTGGAGGAGATTTCTCGTCGCTACGCTCCTCGAAATGACATGTTGTATTTAAAAAACACGTTCTGAGTTAGAGGCTTGCGGGTATCGCCCCAAAATATTTAGGGATTTATATTTTTACGAGACCTTAAGAATAATGGGCACGTAAACATAGTTGATATTAGCTACCGACAGAACCCAAACCGCGCCCCGGTTGGGGCCGCCATCGTCATCTTTGGGCACACCTACGGCCAACTCGCGCACGCCATCCCCGTTCAAGTCATCCAAAAAGCCCAGGGAGGAACCAAACCAATTGTTATTGCCGGCCCCGGCGTAAGGCCCGGCCGGGAGTTTTTGGGATGATTTGACCGTGCCGTTGGTGTTCAAGTAGAGGATCCAGAACGCGCCCAAACCTGCGGCTTCGCTTTCAGGGGCGCCTACCGCCAGGTCAACCACGCCATCCCCATTCATGTCGCCAATGTTGGCCAGGCTGCCGCCAAAGAAGTCTTTATCCTTTAGCGGTCCGGCAAAACCACCGTCGGTGCTGCCAATTTTTTGATGCGTGCTATACACGCCGGTTGGCGTCATCAAGGTGGTGATATAGATTGCTCCCCGGTTGCGGTTGCCATCGAGAGGGACGCTCCCACTATCATCTCGGGGGGCGCCAATAGCCATCTCGGGTAAACCGTCGCCGTTCAAATCGCCCAGGCCGGCCAGAGCGGAGCCAAGTCTATCGCCACCCTCAAGGCCAGGGGTAAAATTCCACCAACCCAAATTCCCAGAACTCTTAACTGTGCCGGTCGCATTCATTAACAACATCCAGACTTCGCCAATCGGCCCATCCACTGTGCCATCACCCCACAAATCAAAATTGTTAGCACCGGAAGCTCCCACCGCCAGGTCAGGCACGGTGTCACCATCCAGATCGCCAATGTTGGCTATGGCGGTACCAAAGTTAGCGTCATCCTGCCACGCCAGGTTAGTGATTCGTTGGGCCGTATTCACGGTGCCATCTGCATTCAAAAACAATACCCAAATTGCCCCTCGTCTTGCTGTAGGCGTACCGCCGCCAGGATCACCCGGCGCGCCCACAACCAGCTCAAAGCGGCCGTCATTGTTAAAATCGGCGCTGGCCACGGCTAAACCAAACGCATTGCCGTTGGCCAAAGTTACCGTAGTATCCGAGGTGATTTTGGTGTGGGAGATAACCGTGCCGTTGGCATTCATATACAACACCCATACGGCGCCGGGGGTATTGGCCGCCTCAGCATCCTGCGGGTCATAGGGGGCGCCCACCGCTATTTCCGGCACGCCATTGCCGTTCATGTCGCTTAAAACGGTAACCGGGGCGAAAGAATCTTTATTAGCCAAAACGCCGGTAAAGTTTCCCTCAATATCGCTGATCTTTTGGGCCTGGGTTATCGCAGCCGATGGGCCAATCTGGCCCGGTGGTAAATTAAATACGGGCATGGCAAAGTCATTCGCTTCTTTGGCGCTGACTAAAGGAAGGGTCAGCGTAATAAATGTTACCACCACCAGGCTCAGAACCAATAACAATGTCGTTAACTTTTTCATTAATTAATCTCCTTTGACTAAAATTACCATTAATTAATTCCAAATACCCAACCCTATGCGGAGGCAGGAAATTAGCTTGAGACTAAAAGTCAGGAGATGATATAGGGGCAGTCGAGGCAATGGTTGTGCATGAGACTCTTTTGAGGCTATTGATATGGGTAAGAGCGTATTTTTTAAATAAAACATGTCATTTCGAGGAACGCAGCGACGAGAAATCTCCGCCAGGTGGGTGTTAGCCACACAGCGCTAGAAAGAGATTTCTCGGCCTAACGGCCTCGAAATGACATTTAAGAAACAGGCTCTAAGGTACCATCCCCAAATTGGGAACCTTCCAATTTGAGGGCGCCTAAAACAGCATTATCTTATTTGGGATGGTTCATCTCTTACGAATAGTTAAGTTGACACTTTTCAAATAGGCGAAAATCTATATGAGTGTTAATCCAAGAAAAT
>JAFGDY010000234.1 GCA_016931895.1 Anaerolineae bacterium | reverse complement strand
ATTTTCTTGGATTAACACTCATATAGATTTTCGCCTATTTGAAAAGTGTCAACTTAACTATTCGTAAGAGATGAACCATCCCCAAAAACTATATTGATATTGCTGCCCCCATAATTTTAAGGAGGTGCTTATGTCAAAAGAAATCTCAAGTCAGGTGACCACTATTTTATCATCTTATGACCTTGCCACTCCCCACCCCACCGCCGACGCCCTGCGCAGTTTCTGGCTCCAATTTGAGCCAAAAAGCACCGGTTTTGTTAAAGCTGAACAATTGGCGCAACAAGAAACAGTGGGGACGCCAGTGGCGGCGCTCAAATCAATTGGCCAGGAGATTGGCCAGGCCGCCCGCAAACAGGTGGATGAATTTGTGCCGTTGGCTCAGTTGTTGTGGGCTGAATACGGCCGCGAGGGGCGAATTGTGGCGGTCCATATCCTGGGGCCGATGGAATTGGCCAACCCAGACAAAATAATGCCGTTGGTGATGGAGTTGTGCCGCACCTGCATTAGTTGGGAGGACGCCGACCAACTGGCAATGAACGCCCTGGAACCCATTGTGCGCAAAAAACCGGAGCAGTGGTTGAGTGCGCTGGCCGACGAAAACAAGTGGGTGCGCCGGTCCGGAATCACCACCGTAGGACGTCTGCCGATGAAGTACCCTGCCTACGCTGTTCGCTGCCTGGAACTGACCGAGCGGCTGTTGTTTGACGAAGAGCAAGATGTGAAACGAGCCGTGAGTTTTGCTATCCGTTTGACGGCGCGGGGTCAGGTTGAGCCGGCGCGCAACTTTCTGGCTCGCCACGTTCCCCCGGCAAACCCGGCGGCCACCTGGGTGCTGTGCGACGCCATCCGCAGTATGGCCAAAAAGCTTTTGCCGGAATTTGCCTCGCTGCTGCCGCGCTATGAACAGTGGGCGGCCAGCCCAAAGTTGACCGGCAAGGACCGCCGTTCTGTAGAGAGTGCGGTGGAAATTCTGCAAAAACTGGCACAATAAATTATTCCAGGCGCTGAAAGCGCTGGCAGATTAGCCTTGACCGTTTCTAATCATAACGACAATGCTCCTGCACCACTTGCATTAACCACCGCATGCGCCCTACGCCCGTCCCCGCCGCTAAAGAGCCAGCCGTAGTAACATCCAGCCCGCCGGTTTGCCCTGCCTTTTCAAAGTCTTCAATCACGCGTTGTTTGATCTCTGCCGGGCTGCCGTTACGGAGGAGAAAAGGCGGCAGGTGGCCGCGAATGAGGGCCTGGGGCATTTTTTGGCGGATAAGAGCCACATCAACCTCCGGGCCGTAATTTATCTCGCGGATACCCAATTCGTATTGCATATCTAGCAGGTGGCCCATCGCGCTATCGGAGTGCTGGTAGCGGCAGGCGTTGCCGGGAGCCAGGGCGTTGAGCACCTTTTCCAGAACCGGGTAACAGTATTCGCGGTAGAGGGCGGGGTTGAACAGGGCGCTATTATCATCCGTAATCCACCAGCCCGGGCAGGTATTGCCGCTGAATTCGCGCAGCACCTGGTTGAAGGCTACCATTTTATCGGCCAGAATATCCCGAAACCGGCGCATCAAATCAGGATGATCGTAAAGCCAGAAAAACAAGGTTTCAACCTTGAGCACCGACGTCATAATGGTGGCCGGCCCGCGGCTGCCGTCACCCAGCAGGGGCAGACTTTTACCGGCTCGTTTCCGCTGTTCCCACTCCTGCAAAAATTTAGCAGGGAAGCTCCATGCGCGCAGGTCTGTTGCTTCGGCCCGATCTAAGACCTGGGCAAACTCATCTGGGTCGTCGGTAACCGGCGTGAGCCAGGGGGTGCTGCCTTCGTGGTAGGTGAATTCACTGCCAAACAAATTTTCAATACGTTTGGGGCTGTATTGAAAAGTATCTTCGTCAAAAAAAGCCTTACCCACAAACTTTTGAGTGATTTGATTGACCTCCCGGTGCAGGGCGTCCCGATAAGCCTTGTCTTGATAATAGCGCAAGGTAGAGGACACTTGCATAAACTCAAAAATCCAATGGTCGTCGGGGGAGAATGATAGAGAGCAGCGCGGTTTGTGAGTGGTGAAATTCTGGCACAATTTGTTTTCAACCCAGAAGGCGTCAATGTCCAAATCTTTGGTCCCTTCCATAAATTCGGTCTCAATAATGGGCATTATCTTTTCTCCATAACCTGACACAAGATGTCATAAATTAGGTAGTAACATGCAAATGTTGAGCAGTTTACTACGAAAAAGGTAGGTGTCAAGGAAAGAAGGGAAAAAGTGATGATACACTTTGAAAAAGCAAAACCCCAAGATGCCGGAAAGCTAACCGAAATTTCGGGGCGAGCCTTTGATGACGACATCCATTATGGTGCGCCTGGACCGGGCGGCCCGCCCGGCTACAAGTCGAGCCAATGGCAGAGCAAGATGATGCGGTTTGGCGATTACTACAAAATATTGGCCGATGGTCAGCTTATTGGCGGGATCATCATCCTCCGTAAAAAGACGCGCGAGTATGAGGTGGGCCGGATTTTTATTGAGCCGGCCTTTCAAAATCAGGGCCTTGGCGCTCAAGCCTTTGAATTTATCTGGCAAACTTATCCCCTGGCCAGGCGCTGGACGTTGGGCACGCCGGCCTGGAATGAGCGCACTCGCCACTTTTACAAAAAGGTTGGGTTTGTAGAAATTGGGCAAGATGAGCACCAGGGCATTTTGTTTGAAAAGAAAATTGGCGTAGCGGCGAAAGAAGATTTAACGCAATGGCGCCAGGGAAAAAGACCGCAAAGAGAAAAATTAAAAAAGCTTTCTCAGGAGGAATAACAATGGAGTATCGAACTTTGGGTAGAACCGGCCTGGCCGTGAGCGCCATTGGCCTGGGCACAGAATATCTTAACGGGCAGCCGGCCAAAACGGTAATTTCCGTGATCCGGGAAGCCATTGATCAGGGGGTGAATTACTTTGACCTGGTTTTTTCCTTCCCTGATTATCTGGATAATCTGAGCGCGGCCTTGCAGGGTTGCCGTGAGGGCGTTATCCTGACCGCACATTTGGGTTCTACGGTGAAACAAGGCCAGTACAGCAAAACCCGCAGCCCGCAGAAGAGCGAGCAATTTTTTCTTGATCTGCTGGCTCGCCTGGGCACGGATGGCGTGGACATCCTGTTTTTGCATAATTGTGACACGCAGAAGGATTATGACCAATTGGCCAAACCCCGGGGACAGGTGGAACTGGCCCAACGTTTGCGGCAGGAGGGCAAAGCGCGGTTTATTGGTTTTAGCGGCCATACTGTGTCTACGGCGTTGCAGGCCGTGGAGAGCGGTGTGGTTGACGTGTTGATGTTCCCCATCAATCTGGCTGCCAATGCGGTACCGGGCAAAAAAGAGTTGCTCCGGGCTTGCGTGGCCCACAACGTGGGCGTGGTAGCCATGAAGCCTTTGGCCGGGGGTAAGTTATTACAACCCCAACGAACCGTCCGCATGGCCCGGTACCAGATGGGCGGACAGGCGCTCAAACTTACCAAATCGGAGCCGATTACGCCGGTGCAGTGCCTGGCCTATGTGCTGGCCCAGGCGGGCGTTTGCGCCGCCCTTCCCGGCTGCGCCAATTTGGAGCAATTGGCCGGAGTTCTGGCCTACGGCCAGGCCACCGCTGCAGAGAAGGACTTCTCTCCCCTGTTGGCTGATTTTGAGCAATACGTAGCGGGAGAGTGTGTGTACTGCAACCACTGCCTGCCCTGCCCGGAAAAAATTGACATTGGCCAGACCATGCGCCTGCTGGATATGGCTCAACAAAACTTAACAGCAGCGCTACAAGCGGCGTATCAAGCCCTGCCTTTCAAAGCATCCCATTGCGAGGAATGTGGCGTTTGTGTAGAGCGTTGTCCGTTTGGGGTGGATGTCACGGCCAAGATGAAACAGGCTGCGGCTTTATTTGAAGGCGTCGGCTGAACCTTTTTATTTACCTCGCCGCAATATCCGCCGCACCAGAAATGTTAACCACGGCGAAGGATTCTTTTTGTCGGCAAAGGACCATCCCTTCCAGGCCATGTACATTGAATTGGCGGTGTAACGGCCCCCTTCATCCGTTTGAGCCGTGATGGTTTTGACCATTTCCTGAAAACGTTCGTCTGCATGAACAAAAGGAAATTGACTCAACACCTCAACCACGTGCAAAATATCGTACCATACAAAGGGATACTTGAGCTTGCGAAAATCGGTGCCAATGCCAAACATAAAGAGTTTGCGTTCGGTTTGGCATTGCCAATGTTTAAGTAGCATCTGGGCGCCGGCGTGAACGGCGGGGCTATCGGCCAGGGCCGGGACTTGGGCTAACGCCTTGAGCGCGTACACATTGACAATGGGGCAGGGATCGGTTTTGCGGCCCGGCCCCTTAAATTTGCCCAACTCCGGCGCGGCCACACAGCGCCAGCCGTTGTCGTTAACCACGCCAACCAGGTGGGCAACGGCTCGCTGCACGCGGGGGTCATCGCCCAGGCCCATTTTTAACAGGACGTAAAGCAGGGTAGGCGAGTCGCACAGAATCCACGTCCACGCATCCTGGCCGCTGCCGCCAAAAGCTTGGGGGATGTTGACCACTGTTTGGAAAGCGCCTTCCGGGGATTGGTGAGCCAATATCGCCTTGATCCCGGCAGCTATCCCGGAGTCGCCGGCCCGCAGGCCAAAATCGGCCAGGGTGCTGAATTTGTAGATGGGATAACCGGCGTCGTTGTGGCGTTTGAAAGGAGTTTGGCCCCAGGTAGCAGTTTCGGCCAGCATTGCCTGCACCTGGGGATGGGTCAGCATCTCGGCGCGGGCAGATTGTACTTCTATATCGTCTTCAGGCCGGTCCAGCAAGTCAACCAGCGTGCGATAGCGCGTCCACGGTTCGTTTGATGCCAGGAGCCACTGCGTTAAATTGCTTGTCATCGAGTACCTTCTTTGCTGAATAATTGGGCGGCGGGGCAGCCAATCTCGCGTTGGCGGCAGTGTTGGCACATAACCGGCCCCCGGATGAGCGAATTGCCCCAAAAGTAGAGCAGCCCTATAAAAATCACCGCCGCCAACAGCAGCCAGCTAAAGTTCATGATCAAGAGGATAATGCCGCCCAGCAAGGGAAAAATAACCACCATAAAATCCGGCAGCATCTCGGCCCAAGAAATTTCCGTTTCGGCAAATTTCCGGGGATCGCCTTGTTTGAACAACAAGGAGCATAGTTTGCCTTTGCCCAATCCACAAACTTTGCCGTAGTAATAGCAGTTAACACAGCCCAGCTTAAACACCCGGAACTCCATCACCAGGCAATAAAGCACATAAAGCCCGGCTACCACAAGGCCAAATCCGGCAAGGATATAAGCGCCAACGGCGTAGACCAAAACAGGCAAAAGATTGGCTAAAATAACAATCCGCCAGGGAAAATTTTCATAGATTTTTGTTTTCATCACGCGCCTGCCTTTAAACCAATCAATTTATTAACTCCAAACGCCGACAGCGGAAAATAAACAAGCGCCGCCACCAACCCGACCACAGCTTGCGGCCAGGTGTAATCCGGCCCAATAGCCTGGCCAAGTTCAATAAAGGTGAACATCAGCCACCACAGCAGCCCGTACAACAGCCAGCGGCCGGCAAACGATTGGCGGGCCACGTAAAAGATCAATACAAAGCTCAAGGCAATGCCGGTGTTGAGGATCAATAAGCTCAGTAAAAACAAGCCTGGGGAATCGTTTTCAACCGGCGGCAAAAATCCTACGGCCAGCAGCAGGGCGTACGCCAGAAACGGCACCAGGTAGTTAATAAACACGGTTAAAAGCACACTGAAGATAAGTTTCAGGTTAAGCATAGTAAAACCTCCAAAATAATTGTGAATTGTGAACGGTTAATGATTAATTGTGAATGGCTGAGGTCAATCCGAACTGTTTTGATGGTTGCGGATATTCATCCGTAACCGATATTAGGCGGACTTAAATCCAAGCTGAATTATTTCAGCCAAGGCCCGTAACGGATACATATCCGTTACGGACTGCATAGAGGGCTGAACGGTTACGTCCGGCCTTTATTCAGGGCACGTCATTCTTCACTCATTCCCCTCAGAATCTCCATCTTGACTTCTTTTAGTTTCACCAAAGTGTTTCAACACCCGCAGCGCGCGTAAGGTGTTCCAACGGCTGGGACCCCCGGTTTTTTCCATATCAAAATGGACCTGACCCGGATGTTTGGCCTGAAGCGGCCATGTGTTATTTTGCCGCCGTTTTTTCTGTAGTACAGCAAGGGCATCCTGCATGCGGGGATCGTAGCCGACCCCGGCAAATTGAAAATAATCAAGCGCTCTTAAAATATCGTATTTCCAACGCGACGGATAGGAAAGCATCAACATTTTTTTGTCAATGATATTCCCGGTCCGGTCAGAGCGAAACAGCCGGTGCTGCAACAAAAATTCTCTTGATCTTGCGGCGGCGTTTTGCAGCTCCGCCAGCCGATAGTTATAGCCGTTTTGGGCGTATTCTAAAATTCCCTCGATCACAGAAATTGTTGAGTGCATAGAGCTGTGAACAGCCCCTTGTGTGTTGGAATAACAGTTGAAACCGCCATCCGGCATGTGTTCTGCCAGCAGGAAATCAACAATTGATTTCAAATCATCTTCCTGCATCAAAAAATATGAAGCATAGTTTAGAAACATGCCGTTTACGCAAACATCACTTTTCTTTTCTTTGCCGATTGGAAGAATTCCTCCATCCGGCCCTTTGAGTTTTTGGATGACCTGCCATATAGATTGCCTTATTTCCTTGTTGTGTGGGGATATGACCAGATTTTTTAAATCCAGAATGGTGTAATGGGTTGAAATCCATTTGGGTTGATAAAACCGTTGCCCCCAATGACCCCCTTTCTGGCGAAAACTGAGAAATTGGGCGCCCCAGCCTTCGGTGGCAATACGCTCTCGTAAATCCGGCTTTTCAGTTGCCAGCAAGTCACGCTGAACCTGATACTGAATCGACACATCCCCTTCCAGGAGCCAAGTTATCAGATGACGCTCTTCTATCATGTTTATAGATTCCTTCATAGTTTTTATAACGCTTCACATTGTCTCTCGCCGGCATTCCATTGAGCCAGAAACTCTTTTTCGCCCACTTCTTTCAGCAGCAATTGATTGGCTATAAAATCCTGGCCGTACTTTTTCCAGCTTTGAGCAAAACGTTTGAACTGTTTGCACGGAAATATTTCACATTCAAAACAATGGCTGAGACCGCGTTCGGTACAGCATAAATAAAATTTACATTGATCGCATCTGCCCGCCTCCGACGCGCCCGGACATGGTTTCCTATCGCGCACGTAGTTTGGACACCCCCCACAAAAAACGCCGCAGGCAGGCACAATCCCCTGGTATTGTTTTATATAGTACGTTTCCACTGTTGACATAAAATATTGACTCTTCCTCAATCACCCATCAATTTGATTAAATCCTTTTGCCCCAGATAGTGGTAACTCAACAACTTGCCGTTATACACCACGCCAAACAAACCGTAGGGCGATGGCGATAATTCTTGCACTTCCTGGGCGTTGGTCAATTCGAGCTCCCGCGTGGGGATATTGCGCCCGGCAAAGAAGTCAGCAATAATAGCCACCGCGTCGGGAATGTAAGGGCATTGGTCGGAACGAATAATGGTCAATCCCTGGCCGTAACGATTGGCCCGCTCGTCCCAATCGGTGGGGAAACTTGGCGGGGGCGCGTCATTAAATTTTTTAACCAGCAACGAGAACGACGGCGGGGCCTGGTCAACTTCTTCAAACCCGTTTTTCAGCAGCAGTTTTTTATCGGCCAACCAAACGCCCGAACTGGTGACCATGGCCACGCCCTGTTTGCCGATTTTTTGGGCGTGTTCAAGGCACTCATTCAACAGGCGCGTGCCGTAGCCTTTCTTTTTGCATTTGCCCACCACCCAGAGGCAATGGATAACCAGATAATCTTTGGCGTTCACGGCCCGCCAGGCATATTCACCGGGGATGTATTCAACAAAACCCACGGACCGGGGGCCTTCGTAGACCAGCTTGATCTGCATGCCTTCCGCAAATCGCTGTTGGAGCCAGGCCAACTTACGTTGATAGCCTTCGGATTTGGGCTTACTTTTGAAGCAAAAAAAGCCGTGTTCGGCCACGTTGGTCGCATCAACCGTGATGATTTTGATGTTGTTAGTCATATTCTTCCTCCATAATTTATTCATATAGGGCAGCGATGGCCTGGCTCTGTTCACGCACCAGACCACGCAGGTCTTCCGGTTGCAACACCACCACTTGTGATCCATAATTCAGGACTACGCGGGCGGCCCATTCTAAACTGGATATGGCAAAAGTAACCACTACCGAGCCATCGGGCTGTTCGTCTACTGAGTCCCACATCGCCCGGTCATCAAGGGCCAAGAGCGCACCCTCCGGCGCAAAACTAAGGCATACTTGCACCTGTGGTTGGGTATGTGGTTCTGAAGCCAGATACTGCTGAATATCAAAATTTACTGGCACATCAAACATCTCGTCAAGCAGCATCAATTCAATTACGCGGTCTACTCGAAAAGAACGAACGGCCCCCCGCGTATGACAGTAACCGATGGCATACCACCACCCCCAGCGATGAACCAGGGCGTAGAGATCAACCTCACGCTGCAAAGGTTCTGGCTGGCTGCGTCTCCGGTAGGTCATGCGCAATCGCCGCCGTTCACGAACAGCCCGGCGTAGTTTTTCCAAATGAGGGGTCAGGCGTTCGTAATCAATACGATGCATATGGGTAGCCAGGAGGGCCCGCCGCGCCCAGGCAATCTCGTGCCGCTGCTCATTGGGGAGCACGTTATCTAACTTGACCAACGCTCCGCGCGCGGCGTTTTGATATAACTGGCCCCACATTTCCTCCACCAGACTCGTACCTAGATACACAGCCACGGCCTCTTCGGGCGTGAGCATCAGCGGCGGCATCTTGTACCCTCGCACCAGGGAAAAACCGCCGTGCGGCCCTCGCTCGGAGTAAACCGGGATGCCCATTTCATCCAACATTTCCATATAACGTTGCAAGGTTCGCACCGATACGCCCAGTTCATCCGCCAGTTCGGCGGCCTTTTGGTTGGGGCGTCGCTGCAACAGCATAATCAGCGAAATCAGTCGCGTGGCTGTGGTAGCCATATTCTTCTCTTTTCTACCGTTTTTCTGACGGCCACTGGAAACATTATAAGGTATAATTATGACAGTTTCTGTCATAATTATAAGGGAATTTTAGGAAATCTGGAAGGAGTTGGGAGAGTCTATCCAAGCTAAAACAG
The DNA here is from genome assembly GCA_016931895.1 of Anaerolineae bacterium. Classification (NCBI taxonomy): domain Bacteria; kingdom Bacillati; phylum Chloroflexota; class Anaerolineae; species Anaerolineae bacterium. The sequence continues at coordinate 735 of JAFGDY010000234.1, read as the reverse complement.
CCGCATTTGGGTGGTCGGTGGAGGGATGTAAGGGGTCAGCCGCGTGGCGATACTATAATGATCGCATAACTCGTAAAACACCCCGGCCAAAAATTCGACATTCAGCGCCGGACAGTGATACTGATTACCATATCTTCGCTGATAATGCTGCCTGACTGCCGGGAATAATTGATCGAGTTTTTGGTAATAATACGCTCGCTGCCGGTCACGCAGGGTTACGCCAAACGAGGGAATGATGTAGGCCGCGCCGTGCGCATGCGCCTGCTGCACGATGGCCGTGATGTTTTCTTCGGTATCCTCAATATAGGGTAAAATGGGCATCATAGTAATGCCGGTGTGGATGCCATTTTTGGCCAAAAGCTGGATGGCTTTAAGACGGCCCGAAACTAACGACGCCCCCGGCTCCAATTTTTTGCCCAATTCATCATCAGCAGTAGTAATGGTGAAGCTGACCGCTGCGTAGATGCGGTTGATCTCCCGTAGCGTGTCCAAATCTCGGAGCACCAAATCGCTCTTGGTGATAACGTGTACCGGAAAGCCAAATTCAGCAATTGCGTTCAATGCTCTCCCGGTCAGGTTGACTTTCTTTTCCAGGGGCATATAGGGATCGTTCATTGACCCCAGGCCAATAGTGCCTTTGACCCGCTTGCGGGCCAATTCCTGCCGCAACAGGTCAATGGCGTTAGCTTTGACCAGCACCTCTGTGTCAAAGTGGTCAATCTGGTAGCACTCGCT
>JAFGDY010000233.1 GCA_016931895.1 Anaerolineae bacterium | reverse complement strand
GGCGCATAGGCTAACAAAGTATGTCGAAACGAAAGCATGCGGGCCAAAAAATCGGATTTTGGCGCGGGTTAGTTTTCGGCATATTTGCTGACCCTCTTGACCCGTTCCATAAATTTGGCTTTTTCGCCTTCCACCCGCTTGACTAAATCCCGGTCATCCTGGAATTTACTGGCGTATGCATCCAACTCTGCCAAAACTCTTTGCGGATAGTTGGGGTCTTGTTGCATATTGCGCCGTAGCTCATCATCCTTTTCCAACTCCCAAGCTTTACGCCAGCCCATTTCGTGGTCGTGATGGGCCTCAAGTTCACGCTGGCAGAAAAAGCAGACTTCGCCAGGCCGGGCGTCGGCACCATCACAACGGGGACAATTGACCAAATCGTAATCAAAAATATCATCCATAGCTTGACCCCTCATCCCCATGCTGCGCTATCGCGGGCCTGGTCGTCGGCCAGGGCCTAAAATGGAAACTCGTCATCACCAGCATCTTCCATTATTGGCTCTGGTTCTGGCTCTACCGGCGGCTGTCCGTTGGCCGGTGGTCGTTCAACCTTAATGCTTGGTTTACCCCGGTCGGTGATGGGCACCAAACGAACAACTTGCCCAACCCAATCACCCGTTTCATCGCCAAACATTTCGACCATCCGCGCTGCCTGCGTCTTGTTCAGAATAAGCTTTTTCCTTTTGCCCTTGAACGTAAGCAAAAGACGTTCTTCTCGTTTGTTGCTCGACGGATTAAACAACGTCTCCAGGGTAACACCCATGACGACGGCCTGGGCCGGGCTGGGTAAATCGCTGTTTTTCAGGTACGGGCTTTGGTAGCCCGCAATTTGTGAGACTTTCATTTGCTGCACCTTTCGTTGTAAATTAGTTTACAAATTACCCACCTACCCAGTTCACCTACCTACCCAATTCTAAAGAATTTGGGTAGGTAGGTGAACTGGGTAACTCCCCAATTACCTAACCAGTTACCCAAAATCGGGTAAGTAACACTCATAAGAATTTTTGGCCCCGCTTTTAGTGATAATCTCACCATCGGCTATCATTTCCTCAAGGGCGGTGGCAGTAGTGTTTTTTGAGGCACTTGTAACTAATTGAGCCAGCGCATTTTTGCTTTCGCCGGGCCGTTTGGTCAGAATTTCGATAACCTCACTTTTGGCCTGCTGTTTTTTGCTTGGTTTTTTCTGGGGCAGACATTCAAGAGCGTCCCCCCCACTTAACCACGTTGTATAGGTTCCCTGGCTCTGGTCGTCAACCTTGAATTTAGCTACATTGGGCAAACCCTCAATTGGGCCGTCTGGCTCGCCATCCCTCAATTTGTCAATGGTCAAGATGCGAGGTTCTCGGTGTAAACCCTCCACTTTGAAAACAAAATCAACATTGCCCCGATAGGCAGTGCTACCCCGATATCCCCCACTTTTGTTGCTGTGATGAACAAAATTAGCAGCACAATTTAACTGGCGTTGCATCCAGGTAATGGCCTCAACTACAATGCCGGCGTCTTTGCTTGAGTTTTCCTCACTGCCCACGCTCGCCCGGTGCAGTGTGTCAATAAAAACAATATCAACAGCCGGGCTTCCCATCTGCTGCCACAGGTCAACGTAGTGGGTTACATATCGGCTGGCCTCCTGGGTGAATAATTGGGGAACTTCGGTCACAATCTCCAGGTTATCGTTGACAAGGCGGTATACCTCGCCTACATCTGCCCCACGTTCTGCCATACCGTTAACCGCCGCTAAAACTCGCCTAAAAAACTTCTTGCGGCCTTCGGCAATAAAATACAGGACGCTAAACGGGTGTTTTACCTTCCATTTTCCCATCCAGGGCAAACCGGCGGCCAATGATACGGCCAGGTCAATAGAGACATAGGTTTTACCCGCCGCTGCGTCGCCGTATGTCATGCCAATGTCGCCCCGTTCGATTGCTCCGTATATGAGATAATCGGAATCGGGCAAAACCAAACCTTGCGATAAGGTGAAGTGGGGGAAGAGGGCCGCCCGGTTTTTATCTGCCTCATTTTCGGGCACGTTTAAGACGCTGCCCGGCTCGTTGCTGTTCATCCCGAATCGTTGCGCCAGGTCTTTTGCCGCCGCCTCAAAGTTGCTGCCGTGCTGCAGTGTAGCAAAAACCGCGAATGGACTGTAGCTCGTTTCTGTCTCGAATGGACTTGAGTTTGTGGAGAATGGATAAAACAGATTTGAGCCAGCATAGTCAAAGGTTGCAGACACCCCCCGGTCTTTGCCCGGCCGGCGTAGGTAGACAGTATCGCCGCGCCGGTAGACTTCGGCCCAGCCTTCGCGCTTTAATAAATCTAATGCCTCCCCCGCGTGTTTTTGATTGTAAATATCGCCGGGCCGGTCATTATCGCCGTTCTGGTGGCTCTGGTGCGCTCTGGGCGGCTCTGGCGTGGGCGCGTCAAACGCTTTGGCGCAATCCAACAGGATGCGCCGTTCTTCCGGCGTGATTTCTGCCAGGTTGGGCCAAGAACCTTGAATAACCTCATAGCCTGGGGATGGCGCTACCACAAATTGCCCGCCCTGGCCGCGTGTCTCAATTAACGTTGTGCCGTTGCCATCGGTTGCCAGTTTTTGGTTGCCGTCAATAACCGGGCATTTCCAGGCCACGTGATAACCGGCATTTTTGGTCTTTTCGATAATCAGCCGGTCAACGAGTCCCGGCGTGGTTTGCTCTACTAAATCACGCCAGCCGGTAAACAATTCATCGGCTGAAGGTTTGCCGCCGTTATCAAAATCTAAACCCTCCTGGTTGCGTAGGCCGATGACATAACCTCTCCCTATCCAGTGCCTTAAATCGTTCTCTGTAAAATCTTTTGCTTGCCAGCCCTCAATACCAAAAGGGTATTTTTTGCCGGGATGGTCTGGTATCACGTCCATCCCGAATCGTTTCCAGGTCAACGCAATTTTTAACAATTCCTGATTGGTTTTTTTTTGAGTCATTTTTTCTGCCGTGCCTGCAGCAACGCCTCAATCAACCGGCTGGCCTGGTTGCGCGTCAACTGAGTAGTTGTCAATCCATGAAAATTCAATTCGTTTTTAACATTCAGATATTTTTGTTTTTCAGTTCTGGCTATGAGTCTAGACAAATACGCTGATTGTTTTGCAGTGATTGGAAAGTTATTCATTTTTCACATCCTGCGTTGGCGGCCAGTTGCAACATTCTGAAAAAAATGATATACTGATTTGAAATTGAACACGCTCGACAAGAGTTGCATTGTCGAGCAAAAAGCTCTGGATATTCTTCTTTCCAAAGAACGCGGCCCGCACCGCGTTTTTTGTTTTATGCTGATTCGTCATTTTTTGACTCTCCGCTCTCGCCGCCGGCCGCGGCCGGCGCTGGCTCATTTATCATAGCAGACTGAATTTCGCGCAGTTCTTCAGCGATGCGATGCAATTCTGCGTAGAACTGACTCCAGTTTGAGATTTTTGGCGTCTCGACGCTTAATTGCTGCTGCATCGTTGCACCTCCCCCGCCGGCGCGGGCGGCCAGAGGTTGCGCGATTTTGCTGCTTCACGAATAGACAAACGTAGCATTTCAGAAATGCTAACTCGTTCATAACGAGCCAAATTTTTCAAAATCTGGTATTCTATTTCGCCGACGCGGCCACGTGTGTTGCCCGGCCCGCGAATGACTTTTTTTCGCATTGTTCACCTCAAATCAACAAAAAAAGGCACTGCAAAATAGAGAATCATTTCTCAATTCGCAGTGCCCGAAAAATCCCTTTTCGTTCCGGCATCCCGCCGGGGCGGCGCTGTTTGAGTCAAGCGTCCCGCTTGACTCTATTCAATTTCGTCTACTAAAGTAGACAATTTAATTATACTAAATTTTTTTTCTTTTGTCTACGTTGAGGATTATGTCAACTCGACATAAGGTATGGTACTTCATTCCCAATGAGCCTGTTGTCAAGTATAAAATTATTACCAGGTAATAAAAAACCGGCCTTCGGGCCGGTCTTGGGGTTTATTCCAGGTCAATGACATCTTCAAAAATTAACCAGTTTGGTCGGTTAAAACTGGTACTACAGATATTTGGCCAGGCCCCCCCAATCATTGGCCGCCAGGCAATCGCCAAAATCGCCGGCCGCCGCACCGGCTTGACCCTAACCCCAAAAGACCAGGCAGACTGCCCGGTCTTTTTTGTAAACCGCCACCAGTACTTGTGCCGTAGAATAGCGGCGGGGCCAATTGCGCTGAAACAAACCATGAGACAAATTGCCCGGCCAAACAAGACAAATTTGGCCGATTGCTGTATAATGCTCCTGTTTTATGTCCGCGTCAGTGAACTATTATCCAAATTCAGGAGGGAATCATGTCGCAAGATCTATCTTCAGCAAATCAAGAAAGTACATCCGGTGGGGCCGGTAAAGCCGTTGGTATTGGAGTGTGGGTTTTGATCGCCCTCATTGTAATCTGTATTCTGGCCGCCTGCGTGATCATCGCCGTTCTGATGTTGCTTGGGCCGGCTGTGGGCAACGTATTTTCTAACATCGTCGAAAATCTAGAGGTCACTCCTGTCCCGTAATCAGGCCCAAAATAGTAGGTTACGCTGGCTCAAAACTCTATTACTGACGGCTCTGAGCCTGGTTCTGGTGGGACTGCTCGCCTACATTTTCCGGCTACAAATTCTCATTGGCCTGGCCAGCCTGCTGATTGTGGATGACCCCCTGCAACCGGCCGATCTTATTTTTGTCTTCAACGGCGAGGTTGAAACGCGCCCTTTTCACGCGGCTAAACTGTTTAAGCAAGGATTGGCCCCCCAAATTGTCATTGCCCAGGCGGAAGACTCGCCGGCAGTTGAAATTGGCCTCTATCCTGATGAAACCGAAGTTGCGGTTGGGGTTATGCGAGAGTTGGGCGTGCCGGGCGAAAATATTACCGTGCTCCAACCCCTCGGCGGCGTTACCAGCACCCGCGACGAAGCAATGATGCTTGACCAATATGTTAAAGAACACCATCTCAAGCGCATTGTCCTGGTAACCAGCGCCTTCCACACCCGGCGAACCAGGTGGATCTCCGGCCGAGAGTTGGCCGGTTCAGACGCCATCCTGACCATCTCGGCTGCCCCCCACTGGAAATTTGACCAGACCAACTGGTGGCAGAAAGAACGGGGCTTGATAATGTTCAGCAATGAATACATCAAGCTATTCTATTATTTTGCCCTTTACTAACCGGGTGATTAATCCCTTCCTTTTTTACGTATCATCAAAGGCATTTTTGAGCCATTTTTAGGTGTTTTATCATTTTGCAGGAATGGTGAAGCCTTTTTCCGGCACGCCTGACGAAACCATAATCAAGCGCTTCTTCGCCACCTCCGTAAAAACTACGGAGGTAGTGCTTTTGTCTCCCCGTATTTTCTACCGGGTTTATTCTATGTCATAATCCGAACATTCTACGCTTCACACCCTCCCTGTTTAGAGCTATACTAAAACTTGGCTGTAATGCTTAACAATATCTTCGGCAAACTTCTGCAAACGCCAACCTCTTTGCCCCCTGGACTAAATCATTTCATCTTAACATTTTTTACATTTTTTCATTTAAATGTTAAGATGTGACCCCAGGGCGTTATTATTTGGGTGTGTTTCATTTGAATTGAGACTACCCCTGGAGTGCGGAATTTATTTCGCTTTTTGGCAGAGGCAGAATGAATTCTGCACTCCTTCAACTGGTTTGAAACACACTCTTATTATTTGGCCGTCAGGAGGAAGAGAGAACAAATGGAAACACTCAATATTCTGATTTGCAGCAGTAACGAACGCAACGAGCAACAAATGGCCCGGCCCCTCATTGAGGCCGGGATGCAGGTTGAAACCAGCGACAAACTCATCCATGGACTTTATTCGTCCCAACAATTATGGGATTTTCTATTGATAGACCTGGAAGGCCTGGATAGTTACCTGCGCCTGATCTTACCCGCTGTGCGGCGTAAATATCCCAACCTGCCCGTGATTGGCATCAGGGGTAAATCTGTGGGCCAGTTCAGTGGTCTGGGGCTTGGCTATGAACTGGAGCTAGATGCTTATCTTTCCGATATTCCCCAACCTGAAGAATTGATCATCAATTTCCCCCAGGCGGCAACCAAATACCAAAGCGCGCCAGCCGGACTGGCAATTTAGGCCTCCTGTTAGGAAATCACGGCTTCAGACTTCGGCAGTCTTAGTGGATCCAAAACGTTGTTTAGAGTGGGCATTTTAATGCCTAAAAAAACGCACTGAAATGCGGCCTACCAGCCCAAATTTGGATCTACTGAGTCTCAAGAATATTTCTGCTGGACAAAAATGCTTGCCCACCGCAGTTTTAACCTGGCTCCAAAATTACCTTGAGCAAGTTTTCCTCTCGCCGATAAAGCCGCTCAAACCAGGCCGCGCCTTCCCGCAACGGCGCTACCGCGCTGATAATCGCGTTCAGGTTAAGGCTACCCCGGCCCATCATGTTCAAGCAGGCCGGGTATTGGCCGCACGAGGCGGCCGAGCCCACCAGGGTCAACTGGCGCGTGACCACGGTCTGTAGCGGTAACTCCACCTGGGGCAAAAGATTGCCCACCAGGGCCAATACCCCTCCCTTTTTTAAGGATTGCACAGCCAGCTTGACCGTTGAGGCAAGCCCCACCACTTCAAAAGCCAGGTCCGCCCCCAGTCCTCCGGTGAGCCGGCGTACTTCGCCAATCACGTCGTCCCGGTCCGGCCGCAGCGCCTCGTCCGCGCCCAATTGACGGGCCAGTTGTAACCGGTGGATGTCCAAATCCACGGCAATCACCCGCCCACACCCGGCAATTTTCAAAACCTGAATAACCAGCAGGCCAATCATTCCCGCGCCAACCACCACCGCCGTATCGTCCAGGCTTACCGGCACCCGCGAAACCGCATGCACCGCAATTGATACCGGCTCAACCATAGCCCCGTGCGCAAAGGAAACCTCATCCGGCAGACGATACAAAATCCGTTGGGGCACAGCCACGTATTCCGCCATAGCCCCATGCTGGCGGTACTCATCGCACGACACGCCCAAAACGCGACGGTGATCGCACAAATTGATCTGTCCCCGCCGGCAAAAATAACACGCGCCGCAATAAATGGTGGAATCAAACGTCACCCGGTTGCCCACCTGCCACCCAGAAACACGATGGCCCACCCGGGCAACGACTCCGGCGGCTTCGTGCCCCATGATCAGCGGCGGAATTCTCCGGCCCGAACTGCCGTCCATCCCGTGAATGTCGCTGCCGCAAATGCCGCATGCCTTCACTTGCACCAACACCTCAGCGGGGCCAAGCTCAGGCTCGGGCACATCGGTGTACTCAAAATGATTGTATTCGGTCAACATTAATGCCTTCATGCATTCCTCCTGCTGAGGGTAATGTACGCCAAACGACCATCATGATCGTCCCGGCCCGTTTCCTGGGCCAGAGGGAATTTAATCGGGCGGCCGTCTCGCTGCGCCCGGTATATGGCCGTGAACATCTCTACCACCTTGCGTCCTTCCTCGCCGTTCACCGCCGGCTCCCGGTCTTTTAAAATGGCGCCCAAAAAATCTTCAATCTGAACATGATGGTAATGGGTCATCACCTCAATTTCAGCCGCAGTTTGGCGATCTTCCTCCTGCCAGCGTGACAAAAGGTGTTCCTCCCCCGGCACCGTCCAGATGTCGTTGATAGGCGGCTCAACGGCCGTGCTCACTCCGGCAATAAAGGGCGACCCACCTTCGGTTTGCACCCCCACCGAAGCGCCGTTTGAACCATGAATATGGATTTTGCCGTAAAGTCCCGGTTTCTGAGAGTTGCTGACCATTATCTGGCCCAACGTCCCGCTTTTAAAACGCGCCACGGCCACGGCGGTATCTTCGACCTCAACGTAAGGATGATTCAAGTTATCCCAATAACCAAAAAGTTCGTCAATTGGCCCCAGCAGCCATTGGAACAGGTCCAACTGGTGCGGGGTTTGATTGACCAGCACTCCGCCGCCTTCAGTATCCCATTTGCCCCGCCAGGGGTCTGCTTGATAGTAAGCCGCATCGCGCCAGCCCAACACGGTCAGGCTGGCCAGCACCGGCCGGCCAATTTTGCCTGTGGCAATAGCCTGCCGCAGCCGAACCACCGGCGGATAAAAACGACGCTGGCTAATAACGCCCAATTTGACCCCCGCCCGCCGGCAGGCCGCAATCGCCCGGTCGCAATCGTTTAAATCCGAGGCGAGCGGTTTTTCCACCAGAGCATGAACGCCATGCCGGGCCGCCTCAACAATCTGCTCGGCGTGAACCGGGTGCGGCGTACAGATGGCCACCAGCTGCACTTTGGCTTCAGTTAACATTTGGGCATAGTCGGTAAAACCTGATACTTCATACTGGCGGGCAAAATGGTCCACTTTCTCCCGGCTGCGGCTGCACACCGCCACAAATTTAGATTGGGGTAAGGCTTTCAGGGCCTGGGCGTGGGTATGGCCCACTTTGCCACACCCAACCAGGGCCGTGCGAAGAGATTGGCTCATTTTTTTTACCTTTGCTGCGTAGGTTCGGAGTATTTGGCGATAGGGATCGTCATCCCGTCTCCACCCCAGGCAATATAATATGAATGATTGTACCTGTCAATCAGGATGTGTTACAATGGCATCCTCATAAACAAAGCCGGGGAGTTGTTTTTAGACAACGCCAAAGAAAAAGGACAAATGTCCCCCCTTAAAAGGCGCTTTGTCCCTGGTCAATAGACAGATTGAATGTTAAAATAAACAGGCAAAATCATCCCCCGATCTTTTGGCAAACCCCGCCCGGCAAAAACTCAACACTAACAAAGGAGCAACAATGGAATACAAATTTTTGGGCAACACCGGCGTGCAAGTTTCACAGTTGTGTTTTGGCGCCATGTCTTTTGGCGGCGACGCCAACGAAGAGACGGCGGCGGCCATGTTTCATCGCTGTCGCGAAATGGGCATTAATTTTTTTGATTGCGCCAACGTTTATCAGAGCGGGCGCTCCGAGGAAATTTTGGGGCAGCTCATAAAAGATTCCCGCCATGAACTGGTCATCACCAGCAAGTTCCGTTTTGCTATGGGTAGCGGCCCCAATGATCAGGGCGCCTCCCGCCGCCATATTATGGCCATGATTGAAGGCAGCCTGAAACGGCTGCAAACCGACCGGCTTGACCTTTACTTTATCCATCGGTTTGACCCCCATACACCGCTGGAAGAAACCCTGCGCGCCCTGGATGACCTGGTTACTCAGGGCAAAATTCTCTATCCCGCGGTCAGCAATTTTGCAGCCTGGCAAATTGCTAAAGCGCTGGGCATTTCGGCCAGGGAGGGTTGGGCGCGTTTTGAGTGCATCCAGCCGATGTATAATCTGGTCAAACGCCAGGCGGAAGTGGAAATTTTGCCCCTGGCCGAGTCGGAAAAACTGGGGGTCATCAGTTACAGCCCCCTGGGTGGTGGGTTATTGACCGGCAAGTACGGGGTCTCGCAACGCCCCAAATCTGGCCGGATCATAGACAACAAAATGTACAGTCTCCGCTACGGCGAGGATTGGGTGTATGAAGTGGCCGAACGTTTTGCCAACTTTGCCCAAAGCAATGGTTTTGATCCGGCGGCGTTGGCCGTGGCCTGGGTAAGCAGCCATCCGGCGATTACCGCCCCTATCATTGGGGCGCGGAATCTGGAGCAGTTGGAAGGTTCGCTCAAGTCCTTAGACATCCAGATGACGCCCGACCTCCGCGCCGAAATTTCGGCTCTAGCGCCGGAGCCACCTCCGGCCACCGACCGCACCGACGAACGAGCAAACGAAAAACAGGTCAAAAGATGAATAAATTAGAACACGTTTTGGCTGTGCGAAACGAATTGGGCGAAGGCCCGCTCTGGCATCCTGAAGAACAGGCCCTCTACTGGGTTGACATTCCCAGGCACAACTTTCATCGCCTGATTCCGGCGACCGGCCGGCACGAAGTGATTGCGGTAGGCTTGCCTATTGGTGTTTTGGCTTTTCGCGCCGCCGGGGGGCTGGTTATGGCCACCCGGGACGGTTTTGCCCTTTGGGATTTTAACAAACAAGTCCTGGAATTTATAACCGACCCCGAAGCGGACCGGCCCCAGGCTCGTTTTAACGACGGCGCGGTTGACCGGCAGGGCCGCTTTTGGGCGGGGACCATGAGCGAAGGGTTTACCAATAGCCTCTATCGTCTTGACCCCGACGGTTCGGTTCATAAAATGGAAACGGGCATTGGCGTATCCAACGGCCTGGGCTGGAGTCCCGATGATAAAACCATGTACTTTACCGACTCCCCGGCGCGGGCGATTTATGCCTATGATTTTGATTCTGCCACCGGCAACATCAAAAACCGGCGCATTTTTGTTCAGGTTCCCGAAGATGAAGGTCTTCCCGATGGTTTAGCCGTTGACCGCGACGGTTTTATTTGGAGCGCCCACTGGGACGGTTGGAAAATCACGCGCTACAGCCCGGCAGGCCAGGTGGAACGAGTGATCCAGATGCCGGTGCAACGACCTACCAGTTGCGCCTTTGGCGGCCCAAACCTGGACGAACTTTACATCACCTCGGCCCGGCCCGACTTGGCCGAGGCCGAATTGAAAAACCAACCCCTGGCCGGCGATATCTTCCGGCTCAAGGTAGAGGTCCCGGGACTGTCCGAAGCAAAGTTTTTGGGCTAAAGAAAAACTGTCATCAAAATTGCTGGTCAGGGACAAATGTCCCCTCCCCCTGGGCGTTTTGTCCCTGTTCAATGAGCCGGCCCAATGTTACAATAAAATGGGTTTTCTTTTCACTTCCCGGGGCAAAACGGTGTGGTAATTCCGGCTGTCCCGGGACGGTATTTTTATCCCACCTGCGAGTAAAAAGCCATTTCACCCCTATAGCTTGATAGATGACCAAGGAGGTATACATCCATGCGATATCGTCAATTTGGCCGGTTGGGCTGGCGTGTCTCGGCCCTGGGTTTTGGGGCCATGCGCCTACCCACCAAAGGCGAAGATAAAACCAATATTGATGAGCCGGAAACAACCAGAATGTTGCACTACGCCATTGACCACGGCGTAAACTATGTGGATACGGCCTATCCCTACCATGGCGGCCAGAGTGAATGGGTGGTGGGCCGGGCGCTGCAAGGCGGCTATCGCAACAAGGTTAAACTGGCCACCAAATTGCCCACCTGGCTGACCAACGAATCCGGCGATTTTGATAAATTTCTCAACGAGCAACTGCAAAAGCTGCAAACCGATCATATTGACTTTTACCTGCTGCACGCCCTGGGCGCAGAGCGGTGGCGTAAGTTGGCTAAACTGAACGTGCTGGAGTGGGCGGAAAAGGCCATTGCCGACGGCCGCATCGGCTACCTGGGTTTCTCCTTTCACGACGACTACCCGGCCTTTCAAGAAATTGTTGACGCCTACGACAAGTGGACCTTCGCTCAAATCCAATACAACTACATGGACATCGAAAACCAGGCCGGCACTAAAGGGCTGAAATACGCCGCCGAAAAAGGTTTGGCCGTGGTGATCATGGAACCGCTGTTAGGCGGTAGATTGGTTGAACCACCCGCAGCTATCCAACAAATCTGGGATACCGCGGCCAAAAAGCGGGCCTCGGCCGATTGGGCTTTGCAGTGGTTGTGGAATCAGCCGGAAGTGTCGGTGGTGCTGAGCGGGATGAGCACCATGAAACAGGTTGAGGAAAACGTGGCCAGCGCCGAGCAGTCCGGCATCGATCTTCTAACTGCCGAGGGCAGCCTGGAACTCTTTGACCAGGTGCGGATAAAGTACCAGGAGTTCAGCCCCATTCCCTGCACCCACTGCGAATACTGCCTGCCGTGTCCAAACGGCGTGGCCATCCCCCGCAATTTTGAAATCTACAACGACGGCATCATGTACGACAAACTCGATTGGGCGCGGGGGGCCTACACCTGGATCCCCGAAGCCGAACGCGCCAGCGTGTGTATCCAATGCCTCGAGTGCGAACAACTCTGCCCCCAAAACATCCCCATTAGCGACTGGCTGGCGCACATTGACCAGGTTCTGGGCGAAGGCAAGGCTATCGAGGACGCGCCGCGGCCCTAATCCAAACGGAAATACGCCATCAAAAATGAAACAATGGAGTCCATTTTGGACTCCATTATTTCATTGTTTTGACAATAGATCACAACGGTGGTACATTTAGCATAATTATATTGAATTCAATATACTTTATCTCGACACAACAGCTTATGTCCAAAAAACGACGCGAGTGGAAAAATTCATTTTGGGAAGCCTGGCACGCCCATCATGGCAGCGAATCGCCTTCGCCGCGGGAAATGGCCCGGGCCTGGCGCGAGCATTTACACGAATTTTTGGGCCAACCGCCGGAGCATCACTGGTTTTTTGGCGGGCGGCGTTTTAAAGGCGGCCCGTGGGGACCGCAAGGCTTTAACCCGATGGTGGGCATGTTTTTGAGCAAAGGGGGCGGGCTGTTACCTCTCTTGGTATTGCATTTGCTCTCCCAACAACCTCGTTACGGCAACGAAATCATGAACGAGATTGAAATTCGCACCGAGGGGCGCTGGTCGGCCAACCCTGGTGCCATCTACCCCCTGCTGGATATGTTGGAACAACAAGGGTTGATTGAAGGTGAGTGGGAAGACGCCACTAAACGGACCCGCCGCTTCTATCAACTCACCGGCACCGGGCAGACAGAGTTAACTCGGTTGAAAGAGGTCATGCGGCCCAAGTTAGAAGAAGTGATTATTGTTTTGGGCAGGTTGCTGGCAGACCTTTACAAGGAAAATCATCTAAAATCAAGTTGATTGACAATATGGAGGTATAACGTGGAAAAAGTAATCAACGAATTCAGAGTAATTGAAACAGACGATGGCTTTCGCCTTGAGATTAAAGGAGATAAGGAAGCTATCCGCGAGATGTTGCATGGCTTTGGGCCTCGTTTTTCCCATCATCATCGCCGTAAGAAACACCCCGGGCATGGTTTTGGCTTTAGTTTTGGTCCGCATTTTTGGGCTGAATTTGGCAACTGGTGTGGCCCCTGGTGGAATTGGGAGGAGGAAGAAGAAGAAGAAAAAGAAGATACACCCAAAGCGGCTTAGTGCTTGATTGAGAAAAAATATTTCTTCACCAACTAAGGCGAGGACAACACAGAAGCAAAGCATCTCTGTTTGTAGAGATGCTTTGCTTCATACAATTTGCTTCTTGGGGGAGGATTGTGGAATTCAGGCCGCGCCAACCACGGCCTTGGCCACGCGAGCCGCGCTGCCGGCGTCGGGGGCAAAACCGTCGGCGCCCACTTTGTCGGCAAATTCTTGGGTGATGGGCGCGCCGCCAACCAGTATTTTTACCTTGTCGCGCATCCCGGCTTCAGTCAAGGCCTGAATTGTGGCGCCAATGGCGGTCATTGTGGTGGTCAACAAGGCCGACATGCCGATAATATCAGGATTGTTTTCTTGAACGGCCTCCACAAATTTATCGGGAGAAACATCGGTACCCAGGTCAACAATTTCAAAACCGGCGCCCTCTAACATCATGGACACCAGATTTTTGCCGATGTCGTGCAGGTCTCCCGCCACGGTGCCAATAACCACTTTGCCCAGGGTTTCAACCCCGGCATCCACCAGGTGCGGTTTCAAAATGGCCATTGCCGCCTGCATGGCCCGGGCCGAGATGAGCATTTCGGGCACAAACTTTTCCCCTTGCTCAAAAAGCCGGCCCACCTCGGTCATAGCCGGGATACAGGCCTGGCGCAAAATATCGGCGGCAGGCACGTTATCCTCTAGGGCCGCTTTGGTATCCGCTCCGGCGGTTTTGGCGTCGCCGTTCAATACTGCTTCGTAGATAGTTTCAAGACTCACGTTACATGCTCCTCATTGAATAATTTTGACGGTTTGATTCAAAAATTATTACGCCTCAAGTATGCCATCATTCGGCTGTACTCAGGACAAGCTTCGACCGAAGGGAGAAATCCCTGCAACGCTACTTTTATTAAAAACGTGGCCGGTAAAAAAGGAGTTTTATTCAGCCAACTCCATTTTAATTGTTGCGCCATAGAGAGTTCTCGGCCTACGGCCTCGAAATGACATGAGGCTGATTGGATTTATGACCTCCTGAACTAATATTACTTAAACTTGACTATTGTGGCAATTTGGATAGGCCCTTATCTAAAATAAAGTCTTATTGTCCCTTCCGGCCCCGCCGACCAGGGATATTTTCCGTATATTGACACCCTCCTGCCGCATACCGTGAACAACCCAAAAATGGGCCAAATTTACCGCTTTTGACCACCAACGTACCCTGGCCGCATTGAGGGCACGGCTGCCCTTCCTTCTCAGATTTGGGCAACGATTTTTTGGCTCCTTTGGCGGCGGCCTTTCTCGTTTTGGGCGTGGTTCCGCTCCTGGTCACGGGTTGGCGCTCGGCTGCCGCAGCCCGCATGGCTTGATCCACCACAGCCTTGAACGGCCCGTAAAATTCCTGCATCACGGCCAACCGGCCCACTTCACCCCGGGCAATACGATCCAAATTCTCTTCCATCCGGGCCGTAAAGGCCACGTCAACCACCATCTCCACGTGCTTCTCCAGCAATTCACACACCTGGAACCCAAGTGGAGTAGGGTAGAGCCGTTTTTGTTCCACCCCCACGTACCTTCGCTCTTTGAGGGTTTCCACAATAGTGGCGTAAGTGCTGGGCCGGCCCAAGCCCAATTTTTTCAACTCGCCAATGAGTTGCGCTTCGGTGTAACGGTGGGGCGGTTGGGTGAAGTGTTGTTTGGGCATAAGCTGATGTAGGGTCAACGGATCACCTTTGACCAGCTCCGGCATTTTCTCATTTTCAATTCCCTCTCCTGGGCTGCTTTGCTCCCCCGGTTTCCGGGCCTGCCGCGCTTCTTCCGCGTCAACATCCACCCCGTATACTTTCAAAAACCCGGCAAAACGCAGGGTTCGTCCCCTGGCCCGAAACAGGTAAACGGTAGGACTGTTTTCCAGCAACGTTTCAATATCCACCGTCACGGTATCGTACAGGGCAGGCTTCATCTGGCTGGCAATAAATCGCCGCCAGATCAGGCGGTAGAGTTGGTGCTGCGGCGGGGTTAGATACGGCTCAACGGATTTAGGCGTGCGCCAGGAGTCAACCGGGCGAATGGCCTCGTGCGCTTCCTGGGCGGTTTTGTCGCGGGTCTGGTAAACGGGGGGAGAGGGCGGCAGGTAAACCTCGCCCCAAAACTTGGTCACCACGGCGCGGGCGGTTTCCTGAGCCTCCGGCGCTATGGCCACACTGTCGGTGCGGATGTACGTAATCAGGCCAACGGCTTTGCCCTCGCCTAATTTGACCCCCTCGTACAGTTCTTGGGCCAGCTTCATAGTGAAACGAGGATTAAATCCCAGTTGACTTGAGGCCGCCTGTTGCAGCGAGTCGGTGGTAAAGGGGGGGTAAGGCCGGCGCGTGTACATTCCTTTTTTGACCTGCTGCACGCGCCAGGTTGCTCCTTTGAGGTCGGCCAGCACTTGCTGCGCCTCGGCCTGGGTTTTTAATTCCGGCTTTTTGCCCTTGATCCTGAATAGGATGGCCCAAAACTTTTGGTGGTTCGGATCGGCGGTTTTAGAAAGTTCGGCCTCCACGCTCCACCACTCTTCCGGCGTAAAAGCCCGGATGGCCCGTTCCCGCTCCACCACCAGCCACAGCGCAGGCGACTGCACCCGCCCCGCCGACAGCCGCTTCATCCCCGCCAAACCCTGCCACAACACCGGGCTGACCATGTAGCCCACCAGCCGGTCGGTCACCCGGCGAGCCACTTGCGCTTCTACCAAACGCCGGTCAATCTGGCGCGGCGCGGCCAAGGCCGCTTGCAGGTCGGCCTGGGTGATCGCCGTAAAAGTGATCCGTTGGACTTTACCCGCTCCGGCCCGGCCCAAACGTGACGCCACATGCTGGGCAATGGCCTCGCCCTCCCGGTCCATATCCGTAGCCAGGTAAACCACCTCGGCTTCAGCCGCCGCCTGTTTCAATTCCTCTATTTTTTTGCCCTTGCCCTTAATAAGGCGCAGCGTAGGCGTAAAATCTTTCAGGTTGACGTGCATATCGTCGCCGGGCATTTCCAGAATGTGACCACTGGTGGCCTTAACGATGAATCCGGAACCCAGCATGCCCTTAATGGTGCGGGCTTTTTTGGCCGACTCGACCACGAGGAGCTTTTGGCTCAAACAAACATCTCCTGGCTTTAAAGGGATTACCTCAGCCGGCGGCAGAGCCGACTTGAGGCAGAGGCGGTAATTTTCCTATCAGCGCCGCCGGGGCCAGGCCCACCAGGTCTGTTTCGATGACCCGGTTACGCAGGTCAACCTGGGGCCTGGTGTGGGCCACAACGCGGGCATAGTTGTTGGTCAGGCCGCTCCACTGTAAACCAAAACCAAATACCTCGCTACTTTCCCAGAGCACGGGCATAGTGCGGCCAATGAATTTTTGGCGAAAGGCCCGTTCCAGGGTTGCATTGAGGGCGTGCATCCTTTGGCTGCGCTCCTGAGCTACCGGCGCGGGCACCTGACCCTTCATCCTGGCTGCCGCCGTGCCTTCACGCCGGGAGTAGCGGAAAATGTGCAGTTTGGCCGGAGCCAGTTGGCGCACAAAGGCCAGCGACTCGTTGAATTCCGCTTCGGTTTCGCCGGGAAAACCAACAATGATGTCGGTGGTCACGGACAAGTCTGGGATGGCCGCCCGGGCCGCCTGAACCAGGCCGACGAATTTAGCCTGGGTGACCCGGCGGGCCATCCGGCGCAAGGTAGCGTTGCAGCCGCTTTGCAGGGGCAGGTGTAAATGGGGCAGCAGCCGCTTATTCTGCCACAACTCAAAAAATTCCTCAGTCAAATCCCACGGCTCCAGCGACGACAGGCGCAGCCGGGGCAGGTCCGTTTCGGCCAGAACAGCCTGCACTAACTGATACAATCCCCGCTGCTCACCCCAATCATGCCCGTAAGAACCAAGATGCACCCCGCTGAGCACAGCTTCCCGGTAACCCGCCTCCGTTAAACGCTTGATCTCGGCAATAACACCGGCTACGGGCCGGCTGCGGGCGGCCCCCCGGGCCACGGTGACAATGCAAAAAGCGCAGCGATTATCGCAGCCGTCCTGCACCTTGACAAAGGCGCGGGTGTGTTCAGTAGAGGTCAATGAAATCGGCGACGCATCAACCGCCGGCAGCGGGTCGGCGTCTGCCAAAAAACCGGCCTCGACAAGGAGGTCGGGCAAATCATCCTTCTGGCTGTTGCCGACCACCAAGTCAACGCCCAGGCTTTGCACTTGGGCGGGAGAGAGTTGGGCGTAACAGCCGGTCACCACCACTTTGGCGGCCGGGTTAGCCCGCCGCATCTGGCGAATAATCTGGCGCGACTTGCGGGCCGCGCTATGGGTAACGGTGCAGGAATTGAAAACATATAAGTCGGCTATCTCGCCCGGCCCTACCAAACGATGCCCGGCGCTGCTAAAGCGCCGGGCCATTTCTTCGATTTCGCTGATATTCAGGCGACAGCCAATTGATTCGAGCCTGATGCGCATTAAGTTTTACCGCACGTCCATCTTGCTTTTTGCCCAATCCGGACCAACGCCGGCATTGGGGATGATTTCCGTTTGATTGGCCCCGCTGCCGCTCATTTTCCAGATGCCCCAGGCCCCGCTGCGGGCGCTGCGGAAGATGATGTCGCCGCTGGGGGTGTAGATGGGTAAGGAGTCCGGGCCGGGAGCGTCGGTGAGGCGCTGCACGTTGCTGCCGTCCACGTTCATGGTGTAAATGTCAACATTGCCGCCTTCATCGCGGCTAAAGGCAATGGTCTGGCCATCGGGCGACCAGGCGGGGAAGGAGTCGGAGCCAACGCTGGTAATGGGCGTGTGGCCGCTGTCGTCCCGGTTTGAAATCCAGATGCCGGTTTTGCCGTCCCGGCCGGAGCGATAAACAATCTTCTGGCTGTCGGGCGACCAATCGGCCTGCTCGCCCACAATTTCAAAGCGAAATTGCTGGTTGTCGGTAGTGCCTAAAAAATAGATACGGTAATCTCCGCCGGGTTTGGCATCATAGGCTACCATTTGCCCATCAAGAGAAACACTCGTCCAGCGAGCTGTGCCATCATTCCAACCAGGACCTTGCCGAACTCCGGGAAATGTAACACAAATGTCAGCAGGAGCAGAAGAAAAATCTATAGCCACAATACCATCGCTTACGCCAGGCAAATCACAACTTCCAATGCCAGGGACTTGGCTGCGATCTTGTTGACCAACTCCTGCCTCACCAAAAAAGAAGATGGTCTGGCCATCAGGTGTCCAGGAAGGACCGGCGGCCCGATTCATAATAAATTGTTCGTTATTGCCATTGGTGTCGGCCACGTACATATTATGCTGCCCGCCGTCCCACTTGGTGTAAACCAGTTGGTAAACTCCACCGCCGCCACCCGAACTGCCACCGCCACCTCCTGGACTTACCTCACTCAAACTCGGCTTGGTGGGCGTGGCTTCGGGGAGAGCAGGTTTGGTGGGCGTGGGCGTATCTGCGGCTGCCGCCACGGGTAGTTCTGCTCCCTTGATGGTAAAAGTGCCTTTTGAGAGTAATTCGTCATTTACATAAAGTTCCAAGGTCCATTCACCCGGCGAGAGCGGGTCTCCCCCGGCGTCAATGAAATAATCAAACCGTCCACTTTCCGAGTCGGTCCAGGCGGCTGAATTTCGCAAGATTTCACTGCCATCCAGATACCAAACCCGCTCCCAGGTGTAGGAGGACAACATGCCACTATAATCAAAAATAGCATGGATCACGGTAATCCCTTCGGCAAAGGAGGTGCCGGGATCAATCGGCTCATAATCGGCAGTAGCGTCCAGGGCAAAAGTAATCATGCCGATGACCGGCTTGGTCTCTAAGGGCGGGGTCTCGCCGGTATCAGCCTGCTCTACAGTAGGCTCAATAGGGGTCTCCACCGTAGGGCTTGGTTCGAGGGTAGCCGTGGGCATAATCACGGTGGGCGTCTCCACCACCGGGGTAGCCTCACCACCTCCCAGGCCGGCAATATCATTCAACCGATCGCGGGCAAAAAACAGTCCCCCGCCAATAAGCAAAGCAATACATAACAACAGCACGCACCCCAGGCCACCCACAATCAAAAGGGGCCTGCGATTAGTTGCAGCCGGCGCTGGCGCTCCTCCCCCGGTATAGACAGTTTGATTCTGACCGCTCATTGGTAAAGTCCTCCTCATTTAATTGTATTAAAATATGATAGGATAATCAACCGACCCATTAAAGCATATCATTGAGAGGGGTCAGTGTCAAGTTGGAATTAACCATAAAAAAATCCCCCGGCTAATACTTCAACCGGGGGCTAATGATAAGGAGGGAGGGGAACTAAACTTTCGACACTTTTATTGTAGCAGAAAAAACAGGTGATGAACCTAACGGTTTGTTACGGTTTGTTACAAAATATTAAGGTTTAGCTGGAAAATACATACTCGCCGGAAAGCCATTTTGGATGGCAAGGTAGCAAAGGGGTAAGGTAGCAAAGTAACAAAGGGACAAGGTAGCAAAGCAGGAACACATTCTGATACCTGCTATCCCTGCCTAAACCCCTTCCGCTAAGTTTGGCCGCAACCACCGCTCCACCTCGGCCACCGGCATGCCCTTGCGACGGGCGTAATCCGCCACTTGATCACGGCCAATTTTGCCCACCGTAAAATAGCGCGCTTCAGGGTGGGCAAAGTAAAAACCGCTGACCGCGGCCGCCGGATACATGGCAAACGTTTCGGTCAGGTGCAGATCAATATTTTGCGGCACGTTGAGCAGGTCAAACAAAATGCCCTTTTCGGTGTGATCCGGGCAGGCGGGATAACCGGGCGCGGGCCGAATGCCGCGATAGGCTTCTTTGATCAATTCCTGGTTGCTGAAATTTTCGGCGGGCGCGTAGCCCCACCACTGCTTACGCACCTGCTCGTGCATATACTCGGCCAGGGCTTCGGCCAAACGGTCGGCCAGGGCTTTGGCCATAATGGCGCAATAATCGTCGTGTTCGGCCTCAAATTTGGCCGCCAGTTCCGGCAAACCTATGCCGCCGGTCACGGCAAAACAGCCCAGATAATCGGGCGCGCCGCTATCGGCGGGCGCAATAAAATCGGCCAGGGCGTAACAGGGCCGGCCCGGCCCCTTGTCGGTTTGCTGGCGCAGGGTGTGGAAAACGGCCAGCGTCTCGGCCCGGGCCTCGTCGGGGTAAAGGATGATGTCGTCGCCCTTGCTGTTGGCCGGGAAAAAGCCCAGCACGGCGCGGGCGGTCAGCCAGCCCTGTTTGATGATGTTGTCAAGCAGGGTTTGGGCGTTGTTGAAAAGATCGGTGGCTTCCCGGCCCTTGACGGGATCGTTCAAGATTTGCGGGTAAACGCCATTAATCTCCCAGGTGTGGAAAAACGGGGTCCAGTCAATGCACCGGGCCACGCTGTTCAGGCTGATCCGGTCAAACACTTTGACGCCCAAAAAGCTGGGCTTCACAATATCCACCTGCGTCCAATCCGGTTGGAAACGGCGAGCGCGGGCCGCAGGCAGGTCGAGCAGCGGTTTTTTGGCTCGTTTGCCGCGGTGAGTTTCCCGCAGTTGTTCGTACTCGGCGGCTACCTCCCGGCGGAATGATTGGCGGGTAGTGGGATTGAGCAGCTTTTCCACCACGCCCACGCTGCGCGACGCATCGAGCACGTGTATGGCCGTGTTTTGATACGCCGGCGCAATTTTGACCGCCGTATGGATGCGCGAGGTGGTGGCCCCGCCAATCAAAAGCGGCAACTCAAAGCCCTGGCGCGTCATTTCCTCGGCCACGTGCACCATCTCATCCAGCGAGGGCGTGATCAGCCCGCTCAGGCCAATCACGTCCACGTTTTGCTCGCGGGCAGTTTGCAAAATCTTTTCCGCCGGCACCATCACGCCCAGGTCAATCACATTATAATTGTTACAACCCAACACCACTCCCACAATGTTTTTGCCAATGTCGTGCACGTCGCCCTTAACCGTAGCCAGCAATATTTTGGCCGCCTGGCTATCCTCAAGCCCGTTTTGCGCATTTTCTTCCAGAATGAACGGCAACAGGTAAGCCACAGCTTTTTTCATCACTCGCGCGCTTTTGACCACCTGGGGCAAAAACATCTTGCCCGCTCCAAACAAATCGCCAACCACGTTCATGCCCGCCATCAACGGCCCTTCAATCACGGCCAATGACCGGTCAAACTGCTGCCGCGCTTCTTCCACATCCGTTTCAATGTAGTCCAAAATACCTTTGACCAGGGCATGCTCCAATCGTTTGTGCACCGGCTGATCGCGCCAGGCTTTATCCTCAACTTTTTCCATAGCCTGGCCCTTGACCGTTTCGGCAAAACTGACCAGCCGCTCGGTGGCATCCGGGCGGCGGTTGAAGATCACGTCCTCCACCCGTTCCAGCAGGTCCGGCGGGATATCGTCGTACACGGCCAACTGTCCGGCATTAACAATGGCCATATCCAACCCGGCCCGGATGGCGTGGTACAAAAACGCGGCATGCATGGCCTCTCGCACCACATTGTTGCCCCGAAAAGAAAAGGACAGGTTGCTCACCCCACCGCTGACCTTACAATGCGGCAGGGTTTGTTTGATCATCCGGGTGGCCTCGATAAAGTTGACGGCGTAGTGGTTGTGTTCTTCAATGCCGGTGGCTACGGTGAGGATATTGGGGTCAAAGATAATGTCTTCGGGCGAGAAGCCGACCTCCCGGGTGAGGAGGTTGTAGGCCCGGGTACAGATCTCCACTTTGCGCTCCAGCGAGGCGGCCTGGCCCGCTTCGTCAAAGGCCATCACAATCACGGCGGCGCCGTAACGTTTGATAAGGCAAGCCTGGCGTTTGAATTCCGCCTCGCCTTCTTTGAGGCTGATGGAATTGACCACGCTTTTGCCCTGCACACACTTTAAGCCAGCCTCAAGCACCGACCACTTGGAGGAGTCGATCACCACCGGCACGCGGGCAATGTCCGGCTCGGCGGCGATCAAATTGAGAAAGCGGGTCATGCAGGCTTCGCCGTCGAGTAGGCCGTCGTCAAAGTTGACATCCACCATCTGCGCGCCATTTTCCACCTGCTGGGCCGCAATGCGCAAGGCTTCTTCGTAATTTTCTTCCACAATCAGCCGTTTGAACTTGATTGAGCCGGATACGTTGGTCCGTTCGCCAATGTTGACAAAGTTGGTAAAGGGAGTGATGGTGAGCGGTTCCAGGCCGCTGTAGCGAGCGTAAGGTTCAACCTTGGGCACGAGGCGGGGTTGAATTTTTTCCACGGCCCGGGCAATGGCCCGGATGTGATCGGGCGTGGTGCCGCAGCAGCCGCCCACTATGTTAATAAATCCGCTTTGGGCAAACTCTTGCAGGTAGGCCGCAATTTCGTCCGGGGTCTGATCGTATTCGCCAAACTCGTTGGGCAGCCCGGCGTTGGGATAACAACTGACCAAAGTATCGGCCACGTCGGAAAGATTTTCAAGATAAGGCCGCATTTCTTTAGCGCCCAACGAGCAGTTCAGGCCCACACTGAAAGGCTGAACGTGCCTGACCGAATGCCAGAAGGCTTCGGTGGTTTGGCCGGAGAGAGTGCGGCCGCTGGCATCGGTGATGGTGCCGGAAACCATCACCGGCAGGCTGCGGCCTATTTCGGCAAACAATTCATCCAAGGCAAAAAAAGCGGCCTTGCCGTTGAGGGTGTCGAAAATGGTTTCCAGCAGCAGCAGGTCCACGCCACCGTCCACCAGGCCCCGGGCTTGTTCTTTGTAAACGGCTTTTAATTGGTCAAAGGTAACGTTGCGGGCGCCGGGGTCGTTGACGTTGGGCGAGAGGGAGGCGGTTTTATTGGTTGGCCCCAGGGCGCCGGCCACAAAACGCGGTTTGTGGGGCGTTTGGGCCGTGTATTGGTTGGCGACCTGGCGGGCGATTTTGGCCGCGGCCAGGTTCATTTTGTAGGCCAGCTTTTCCATGCCGTAATCGGCCTGGGAGATGGCGTTGGCGTTGAAGGTATTGGTTTCAACAAGGTCCGCCCCGGCTTCCAGATAAGCCCGGTGAATTTCAAGGACCAACTGCGGCTGGGTGAGACTGAGCAGATCATTATTGCCCTTTACCGGCCGGTCATAATCTTTAAACCGCTCCCCGCGATAACGGGCTTCATCCAGATTATACTGCTGAAGCATGGTGCCCATTGCGCCATCAAGGATGAGGATGCGTTGTTGAGCAAGTTCGGTTAAGGTTGATTGAACAGACATACGTGCCTCCTGCATTTAAGGAATCCACGAAGAAACGCTAAGGACAGCATTTGTTTCCCCCAATGGATGCAAAAAGAGGCGAACTCATTTCCTCGCCTCTTTGCGTGGGGGTATTATACCTGATTTGTTATCTCCTCAAAAACCCAGGCGTTCTCGCTAATCTGAAATTTTAGAGCCGGGTTGGTGGGATCGGATGCGCCTGCGCCAGTAAGCCAGGTTAGGGTTATCTGGGTCAACCTTGGCCCACACATCCAGCCAGGATTGAGCGCCGGCGGGCATATCTTTGGCCAGGGCCAATTGAATATTGGCCATACTAAGCGCAGCAAATTCGGTAATGTGGAGGCGTTATCCGGCGCATCCGGTTCAAGTTCCAGCGCGCGCTGCAATAATTCTTCGGCCTGGTGCGACTGGCGGTTGTACAAAGCATCAACGGCTTGTTGCATCCAGTCCAACACCTGGGGCGAATGGTCTTTATCTTCAACAGGTTCATCGTAAATTTCAAATCCCAGGGTGACAATCTCTTGCCACTCCCCCCGCAGCCACATTTTTACCGGCCCGGCAGGCAACAACCCGGCCTGGAATACCGTTTGCAGCGCCCGGTGGCGTAAATCATCCGGGCCATGCTGGCCGAGAGCAAACCGGTGCAAGGCGTCCAATAGCTCGGGAGTTTCGGCCACTGTGGCCAACTCCAGGGCAAACTTACGGCCGTTTGGATCGCCTCGTTCCAGCAAAATGGGCACCAGGATATTCATTTCAGGGTGTTGGTTTAAATAGCGGCGGGCGGCTCGCTCCATTGCGACATCGCTATTCTTCTGGATGGCCGGCTGCCAATATTTCACCATATCGGCCAGCGCCTGCCCCGAAACTCACTGGTATAAGCCAAAGGGCCAGGGCGCGTGACGCTCGTATACCGGGCCTGTCCAAATCGCCTGGTTGGCTGACAAATTTAACAATTGCCAGCCCTGGATTTATGGTCCCTGCCGTAAGTTTTGCACTCAATAATCAACAGAATTTTGGGGATGGTTCATCTCTTACGAATAGTTAAGTTGACACTTTTCAAATAGGCGAAAATCTATATGAGTGTTAATCCAAGAAAAT
>JAFGDY010000232.1 GCA_016931895.1 Anaerolineae bacterium | reverse complement strand
GCTGATCGGCTTTCAGGTTCATTGCCTGGGCCAATTCCGGGTTCAGGCTGATGCCACTCAACCCCAACCAGGAGTGCCGGTAATGACCGTCTTTGATCAAAGCCGGCACCACCTTTTGCACAATGGCCGAGGGAATAGCAAAGCCAACCCCAACCGAGGCCCGGACCGGCGACTCAATGGCCGCCGTCACCCCAATAACCTGTCCCCGGTCGTTGACCAAAACACCGCCGGAATTGCCGGGATTGATCGGCGCGTCGGTCTGGATGATTTCGGGGATGGTAAAACGTGGCCCTTGATTGAGCAGCGCGCCTTCCGCACCGGCGCTAACCGGCAACAAGCGTTCCAGGGCGCTGACAAAACCAACGGTCATAGTGTTTTCCAGGCCAAAGGGGTTGCCAATGGCCACCGCCAACTGCCCCACTTTAACCTGTGTAGAGTCGCCCATTTCTACCGGCTGTAACTGCGCGGCCGGCAGGTCAACCTTGAGCACGGCCAGGTCGCTGTCGGGATCTGTGCCAACTACTTTGGCAGAAGCTATGGTCTCGTCGGCAAAAGTGACAGTGATTTTATCGGCCCCGTCAATCACGTGATTATTGGTGACAATATGCCCTTGTTTATCCCACACAAAGCCGGAACCGGCCCCATGGCGATAGAACTCCTGGGGGGCTTGTGACTGAGGCGTTTGTGGCCCAAAGAAAAAGGGAAAACCGGGAAACTGCGGCATCGCCGGAGCTTCTTCTTTTTGGGTCACTTGAATGCTGACGACCGCAGGATTGACCTGGGTGTAAATATTCTCTAACGAACCTTCAATTGCGGCTAAAGCCTCATTTTGGGAGAGAGCCGGCGCGGTAGTGGCCGGTGTATCTGAAACCGGCGGCGTTGCCTCGGCCGGTAATATCGTTTGATTGGGCAACATCGCCTCAAATGGCGCAGTCATCGCACCGCAGCCTGCCAATCCCGGCAGGAGCAGTAAGAACAATACAAGCGGTAAAATAATTTGTTTTTTCATGGTTACCTCTAATCCTTTTTCTAAGTTTTTGTAAAATGTGCCTGGCTGAGACATCTGGATGAGATTATGTTCTCTCTTCTTCAGGCCGGATTTTTGAATTTATCATATCACGTATTCGCCTGGTGTGCCTTTAAGTAAAGCTCAAAATAAACTTAAATTTAGCTTAAAGCCGTTAATTTATTGTTTTTGTTGGGGGAAAAATTTTGGGAGGATGGATTACAAAATTAATTCAAAAATGTCTGAGCAGTAACCACCAAATGAGGGGAAATTTTGAGGCCGGGGCTATTCGAGTGGCAGGCTGATTCCGCCCGCTCACTCTTTGTTCGCCAACCATTGCCGGGCTTCGGCCATACTCCGAAATACCCGCACCTCTTCCGGCAGGTCGCTGACCAACGCCTGGTACAGGTGGGAAATGCCGTAAGTGGCCGGCTGCGAGGCCACCACGGCAAAACGAAATTCGGCCCCTCGCTCCTGCCGGCGAGCTTTTAGGAACGTGACGAAGCGTTTAACGTCTGGCCATTGCTCAATAATCAACAAACAATTGGGAGCAATTCAGTTTGGGGATAAATATTGTCTCACCGCCGAGGCGCAGAGATCGCGGAGAAAAAATTCTGCGTTCTCTGTGCCTCTGCGGTGAATTTGGGAGTAGATTGCCCTGATTACATTATTAATTCAACCCGGCCCAATTACTCAGGCTGAATCTCGTACCAGATATTTGATAAAAACCCCTGCGCATCCGGTTCAACCAGTTGTTTCACAACTTCGGGCGCGCCGTCCTTACAGCGCCATTCGTACACAGTCTCGCGGCCCGTAACTGCCGCCGGAACAACGTCGGCATTGGGATTCTCCCGGCAAAAATCCGTCATTTCGGCGGTGGGGGTGCGGCTGGTGTTTGCTTTGGCCGTGCATGGCAAATTGGCCCCCACAAAACAGGCCCACACCTGGCCGTCCATACAACGCCAGGCGGTGCCTTCACTAAGCCACTCTGCCGGGGCGTCATCGGCCATATCCAGTTTTTCCCGTAGCCTGTTGATCACCGCTTCGGGCACCTCCGGGCCGGTATAACCCGTATCAGGCGCATCAATTGTGCCCACCGCCGCGCAATAAGCAAAGGGATCGGCAAACGTGTTTCCGCCCGGCGGGGCACTTTGGTCTGCGCCGCATCCCGGCAGAAACAATACCGCCGCTGCCAAACCGCCAAGCCATACCAACAACCGAATTTGATTCATTGTTTTTTCTCCTTGTCTATGTTTAGATCTGGGGCTGGCCCAATGCCTGCCCCATCTCCAAGAATCATAATCGTTTTCTAAAAAATCACAACCTCATTACTGTTGTTCCGCTGTGCGCGTCGTTCTGTTCCCCTTGAAACAAAAAAACACCCCTCTCTTCTGATGGGGTGTTTTGTGTTTGGTTCGTTTTAAGCCCGTTTAGGGCACAATAAACTCGCCGCCGTCCACGCGAATCACGTTGCCCGTCATCCAGCACGCGCCGGGACGGGAAATCTCGTAAATGGCGTGGGCCACATCGTCCGGCGTGGTCAAACGATTAAAAGGATTGCGCCGCCGCGAGAGTTCAACCCACTCTTCATTGCCGGGGATGGCCCGCAGGGCCGGGGTATCGGTGACGCCGGCCTGAATGCAATTGATCTTAATATTGCGGGGAGCCAGTTCTACCGCTAACTGGCGCGTATAACTTTGCAGAGCTACCTTGGCCGCGCTCACCGCGCCATAACTGAGCATCACCCGCTCGTTGCCCTCACTGGTCATTGAAAAAATGCGGGCGTCGTCGGCAAAAAGATTGGCCCAGGCCAAATCCTGCACCCAGTATACCAGGCTGTTGGCCATCACGTCCAGGGTCATTTCAATATTCTTCTGGTCCAGGCTTTCTTCGCGGGTTGCGCCCACCATCGGTTTGAGCGAACCAAACGCCAGTGAGTGTAGCATCACCTTTACCTTAACATTTGCTTCCAGCATGCGCTCAATAGCTTTGGCCCGTTTTTCCTGGCTGGCTGCGTTCATATTAATAAAAATAGCCTGCCGCCCGGCGTCTTCCACCTCGGCCTGTACCGCCTGGGCATTGGGCAGCGTGGCTTTGGAATCTAAATGAATGCCCACAATGTTCATTCCCCGGTGGGCCAGCACCCGGGCCGTCGCCGCGCCAAAGCCGCTGGACGCCCCCAAAATCAAAGCCCAATTGGCATAACTGATAGTTCCGTTTGGCAAAATAAACCTCCTCTTTTAGGTCGCCTCTATATCAACAGGAAAATAAAACCCTAAAGGCCATAAAAGGTTGCAGGTCAATTTATCATTTTAAGCTTAAATGAAGCTGAAAAGATTTCTGGCTATTTGACATATCCTGCTGTTGCGCTATAATGTGTTTCACCCCTAGAAACTCATTTTCCTTGAGTGAAATCCGAATAGAGCCAATTGGAAGGGCAATGCAGGCATCTTCATTACACCCAAGCTATCACATCGAAAGTCTGGCGCGAGGCCTGGCGGTACTCTCGGAATTTTCCGAAGAGAAGCCGGCGCTCAGCCTGACCGATGTGTCTCATCGCCTGCAACTCAATAAAACCACTACCCTGCGTTTGCTCTCCACCCTGGAAGCCCTGGGGTACCTGGAACGCGACCAACAAACAAAATTATATCGCCCCGGCCTGGAAGTATTGCGCTTAGGTTTTGTGGTGCTCAACAGCTTGGAAGTCAGGCAAGTGGCCGCGCCGTTTCTGCGCCAATTGGTTGACGAGGTCCAGGAAACGGTCAACATGGCCGTTTTAGATAATCATGAGGTGATTATTATTGACCGGGTGGGCAGCAAACACCTGGTCAACGTTTACCGCCCGGTCGGTTCGCGCTTGCCGGCTTATTGCACTTCTACCGGCAAAGCAATGTTGGCCTTTTTACCCCCGGAACAACTGGAAACCATCTTGGCCGCTTCCACCTGGGAACGCTACACCGAACACACCTTGCTTGCCCCGGAAGCTTTAAAAGAAAACCTGGCCCTCATCCGGGAACGCGGCTTTTCTGATAGCGACGGCGAAATGATCCCGGAGCTGCGCGACGTGTCCGCGCCCATTCGCCAGCATGATGGACAGGTAGTGGCGGCGGTTAATATTTCGGCCCCGGTCCATCGCGTGTCTTACCAAAAATTGGTTGATGAATTTGGCCCTAAAGTTATGGCTACAGGGCGGAAAATCTCGGAGGCATTAGGTTATAGAGCAAAATAGGCCGGGTAATCCGAAACGTTTGGCTATGGCCCACAAACGTAATGTTTCAGGCGTAAGGCCTCACCCCGCCTTTGTTTTACGGTTTATATCGGTACCTTATCCCTAATGAAAGGAGGTTTGTTTAAGTAAATTTCAATTTCTACCCAAATCTAAGGATAATAAAGATAAGGAGAATAACTATGAAAAAATATTTGATCCTACTCATGGTAATGTTCATCCTGGCCGTGCCGGCTGCTTCCGTTGCTGCGCCCTTATCCCAGGGACAAGACTACGTGGTTCAGGCCGATGATTGGCTGAGCAAACTGGCAGATAAGTTCCTGGGTGATGTTCTGGCCTATCCGGCCATTACCTACTACACCAACCAAAAAAACAGTGAGGATGAAAGTTACGCCAAAATCACCAGTTCCGACGTTATTGAAGTTGGCTGGAAAATTTACATCCCCACTCAAGAGGAAGCCGAAGCTTATTTTGGCGGCAGCACCCAAAGTGTGGGCGCCGGTACCATTAAAATTGGGGCCTTAGCGCCGTTGTCTGCCCCCGGCTCTGTCAGCGGCGGCACGGCTATGAAGGCAGCCATGGAAATTGCCCTGGCAGAGATCAACGCCGCCGGCGGCGTTCTGGGGCAGCAGGTGGAACTGGTATTTGTTGACACCGAAGGTTTGGCCGAACGCGGCACTTCGGCCATGCGCCGCCTGATCAACCAGGAAGGGGTTGTGGGCGTGGTAGGCGAATATCACAGCGCCGTTGGTTTGACGGCCAAAGAAGTGGCCCATGAATATGGCGTGCCCACCGTTTTTGCCGAAACCTGGAACGACACCATTACCTCGGTGCAATACCCAGAAGTTTTCCGCATTGCCCCCTTGTCGTCAGAAGTGGCTGCGGTTGACGCCAACTTCCTGCAATCCATTGATGCCAAATACGTGGTTATCATGACTGAAAACACCGGCTATGGTATTCCGGCGGCTGAACAAACTGCCGAGCAATTGGCCTCGCGGGGCATCGAGTCGGACACCTTCTTTGCCGATATTGGCACGCTCGACTTTGCCGCCGTGATTGAGCGCATTAAAGCCGGCCGCGCGCCCGATGCCATCTGGGTGCTGCTTACGGGCGAAACCTCGTTCAACTTCCAGCAGCAAGCGGCTGAAGCGGGAATTGGCCCCCAAAACCTGGTGATGATCTGCAACCAGGCCGCCGCCGACAGCGACGCCTACTGGGCCGCCGTGCCCGACGGCAACCTCTGTCTCTGGCGCCGCATTGGCCTGCCGCAGCAGTTGTGGACCGACGAAACCACCGCCTTTGCCGCCAAGTATAAAGAAGCAACCGGCAAAGAAGCGCCGGAGTCCTTTGCCATGGAGGCGTACGACTCGCTGAAGATTATGGCCCAGGCCATCAACGAGGCCGGCTCCGCCGACCCGCAGGCTATCATCAACGCCCTGGAAAACATCACTTACAAGGGCGCGTTGGGCACCATCACCTTCCCGGTAAACGCGGCCAATCCGCCGGACGCGGCCGGTAAGGATCCCAAGTGGTGGCATCAATTCCCGGACCCGGCCATCACCATGGTTCAATTCACCGAAAAGGATCAGAAAGCTTCGGATGTACAGGTAGTTTTTCCCGACGCTTACAAAACCGGGGATTTAATCCGGCCCTGACCATAAGTTCAAGTTGGGCAGCTCCGCTTAACCGGGGCTGCCCGTCCCTGATGGATTTTACTGAACACCAAAATTCTGCAAAAGAGAGGATTCTCTTTTATGGAGGCAAGTCCACTACTGCAACAAGCGTTCAATCCCGGCGCCGCGCTGTTGATTTTTCTCTGGGTAATTCTCTGGGGCATTATCGGCGGTGTAGTCACTCCCCGTATTTACCGCCGTAAAGACCTGGATGCTTCAAACGCCCTGTTGTACGGGGCCATTGCCGGGGCAGGCACCGGCCCAATTTTACTGGCCTATCTCTGGCTAAAAACCCCGGAACTCAGATGGCCCTGGATTGCAATTCCCTCTGTCACCACTCTGGCGCTGTTATACTGGGCTTTTGCCGTTTATAATCCCACTAACCTGTGCGTCACCGATGGCACTTACATCGTCAGCCAGGTGAGTAACGGCGTCTTGATCGGTATTCTTTATGGCATTATCGCCATTGGCCTGACCCTGATTTTTTCGATTTTGGGCATTGTCAGTTTTGCCCACGGCCAGTTTTATATGATTGGCGGATACATGGCCTTTTTTGCCATCAACCAGACCATGGGGGTTGGTCTAAATCCCATCATCGGCATTGTTCTGGCCGGCCTGGTGACGTTTGTTATTGGCGCCATTTTTGAACTGGCGCTGCTCCGCCCTATGCATTTGGGCAAGGTCGAGCGCCCTGGCGAATATGCGATTTTATTAACCTTCGGTCTGGCCTTTTTTCTGGAGTATACCGTGCTGGCCACACTGGGAGCCAATCCCCGCAAGCTGGACCCCTTCTTTAACCTGGGCACAATTACGCTTGGCCCCGTTTCGCTGCCGCCCTCACGGGTTATTGCCGCCGGAATCGGCCTGATTGTGCTGGCCATCTTACTCTGGTTCCTCAATTACACCTGGCTGGGCAAAGCCCTCCGGGCGGTGAGTCAAGATAAACAGGCGGCGGCAGTGGTGGGCATCAATCCGCTAACCATGAACACGTTGGCCTTTGGTCTGGGCGCAATGTTGGCTGGATTGTCCGGCGCGGCGCTGGTGCAGGTGTTGGCCTGGGTGCCCAATATTGCGCCGCTGGCCTCGGCTCGTTCCTTTGTGGTGATCGTGTTGGGGGGGATGGGGTCGCTGCCCGGCGCAATGGTGGGCGGTCTGATTATCGGCGTAGTTGAGTCATTGGGCGTGGGCTGTTTCCCCGATGTGAGTCGCGCGCTGGCCTATCAACAAGTGTTTGGCATGATCATTTTTGCCATTGTGTTGCTGCTCAAACCCACCGGGCTGTTTGGGAGGGAGCTATGAGAAGATACATCGCTTATGGAATTGGTTTGGCCCTCATTGTCATTCTGGCCCTGGCGCCGCTGGCTTACGATATTTTTCCTTTTCTGCCGGTTGGCCTGATCAATGATTACACTCTGCACATTCTCATTATCGGCTTTTTTTACGCCATGCTGGCCTCAAGTTGGTCCTTGTTGATGGGCTACGGCGGCCAATTCTCCTTTGCCCACATGGCCTTTGCCGGCATCGGGGCCTATACCACCGGGCTGTTAGGGCGTTACCTGGCTACCCATGCGTTGACCGGCATTATTGCCGGCACTTTAATGGCTGGACTTTTTGGCCTGGTGATTGGCATGCTGGTATTGCGCCTGAGAAAAACTTACCTGGCCCTGTTCACTATCGCCTTTGCCGAAATCCTCCGTTTGATCTTGAGCGCCGAAAAGGATTACACCGAAGGGCCAAACGGGCTGCCGCTGGAGCCTCTTTTTCCCAACGGCCTGGAACTGGGCCGGTATTACTTTAGCAAGGTCAGCGTTATCCCGCCCTATTACGTAATGTTTGCCCTGATGCTTATCACCCTGGCCCTGATGTCCTGGCTGGCCGCCTCTCGTTTTGGCCTTTTTCTTAAAGCCATCCGCGAAGATGAAGAAGCCGCCGCCGCCCTGGGCGTGGACGTGGTGCGGTATAAAGTGCTGGTGTTTGTGGTCACCAGTATGGTGGCCGGGCTGGCCGGAGCCACGCGGGCCCATTATGTAACCGTGATTGCGCCTAACGACATCATCATCTTGTGGATGAGTATTGTCATTACCATGTCGGTGCTGGGCGGCATCGAGAGCCTGACGGCTTCGGCCATCGGCGGCATTGTTGTTTTTTGGGCGTTGGAATACCTCCGCTCTGACTTCCCTTTGACTACAATTACCGCTGTCCTCATGACCCTTGTTTTAACAATTGTCATTTTCCAATTGGCGCGTTACCTGGCCCGAAAATATATTGGCCCGCTCAAAGGTACGCTCAACGCCGCGGTAGGGCTGGTTTCATTTATCCTCTCTTTACTGACGGCCTACTTCACCGCCGAGCCGGTCACCACCCTCATCTCCTACACCTATTACGACCTGACCGGCGCACTGCCCTCCGGCACTGTAGATATGAGCGCCTGGCGGCTGGTCTTTTTTGGCCTGGTGTTGATGTTCACCCTGCGGTTTTATCAAAACGGATTATTGTATCCCCTGATGCAGTATTTCTTCCGCACTGGCGATATCCGGGCGACGGTGGCCAAACGTGAGGCAGCCGGCGAAATGGCCAAAGCGGAGGCAAGCTCATGAATCAACAAACCAGAGAAATTCACCTGCGCGTGCGTAACCTATCCAAAAATTTTGGCGGCTTACAGGCAGTCTACAATGTCTCCTGTGAAATCAACGGGCCGGAACTCATCGGCCTGATTGGCCCCAACGGCGCGGGTAAAACCACCCTGACCAATCTTATTGACGGCGCGTTGAACCCATCCAGCGGCACCATTTATTTTAACGGCAAACGGATTGACGCCCAAAAACCCTACCAGATCGCTCGCTTGGGAGTGGGCCGTACCTTTCAGGTGACCCGCGCCTTCCGCCGTATGACGGTTTTGGAAAATATGCTGGTGCCGGGAATGGCTCTGCACACTACCGCCCGCCGCAAAGAGGTTGAAAAAAAGGCCTGGGAGGTGCTGGAGTTTCTCACCTTTGAACACCTGGCCTACGATTATGCCCGTAGTCTTTCCGGCGGCCAGCAGAAATTACTGGAGTTAGCCCGCCTGCTGATGCTGGACCCCTCGATCATCATCCTGGACGAGCCGTTTGCCGGAGTGCATCCCAAACTGATGGAAAAAATCTACGAATATATCACCACCATCAACGCCCAGGGCAAAGCCTTCATCATTATCAGTCACGATATGGACACCATCTTCACCTTGAGCAAACGTTTGTGGGTGCTCAACTATGGCCAACTCATTGCCGATGGCGACCCGGAAGTGGTCCGCCACGACCCGGCCGTAATCGAAGCCTACCTGGGTGAAGAAGAAGAAGTGGTTGATGTCCATCAGATGGTGGAAGAAAGAGCAGAAGAGGAAGGAGAGGTGTAACCAATGGCCAATGCCACCGCAACCCCGGTTTCTGCAACAGGCCCGGCCGGCCGCGCCGCCAGGGATAATGGCGCCGTTGACCCGGCCTCCATCATTTTGGATATCCAGGACCTGTCCGTGGGCTATTATGAAGACCTGAACATTTTGCAGGGCGTTAATATTAAAGCCCAACGCGCCAAAATCACCGCTATTTTGGGCGCTAATGGCGTGGGTAAATCAACCTTGCTAAAGGCCATTTACGGCTTTCTCAAACCCAATCGGGGCCAAGTAATGCTGGAAAGGAAAAACGTGGTGGGCACGCCCACTCACAAGCTGATTGGCCGCGGCCTGGCCTACATTCCCCAGCATCCCGGCATCTTCCGCTGGATGAGCATTGAAGAAAACCTGGAAATGGGCGCGTACACCTTCAGGGGCGATAAAGCCCGCATCAAGCGTAAAATAGACGAGGTGTACCAACGTTTCCCGGCCCTCAAAGAACGCCGCAAGTCGCTGGCCGGCAACCTCTCCGGCGGGCAGCAGCGCATGGTAGAAGTGGGCCGCACCCTCATGACCGATCCCAAAGTGATGCTGGTTGACGAACCAACGGCCGGCCTGGCCAAACTGCTCTCAGAAGAAGTTTATGAACATCTGGTAAACCTGAAGGAATCCGGCATCACCATGCTTTTAGTTGACCAAGAAATCCGCCAGGCCCTCAAAATTGCCGATTACGTTTACGTGTTGGAATTGGGCCGCAACAAGTACGAAGGGCCGGTAGACCAATTCACCGATCCCCAAGACCTGAAAAAAGCGTTTTGGGCTTGAATAAGGTAGTCCATAGAGGGGTCTGTCTCAATTTCTAGACTATAGGGACAGGACATTGTCCTGTCCCTATGGCCAAAATTTTGGGACGCGCCCTTTTTTTATGGGATTTTTTTTGCTTCCCGACATTCTGTGCTATACTTCACGTTTTAACTTGATCCACCCAATTGTCACCTGATGGAGGCTACTGATGGAACGATTTAAACCCCTGCGCTTCTCCCGAGCCGGCCTACGCGGACTCAAAGTTTCGGCCACGCTGTTTATTAATGAACAGGTCCGCCAGATGTGGGACGAAGGCCGCGAAGTGTATCACCTGGGGTTTGGCGAGTCTCGTTTCCCGGTTCACCCCAAAATCGCCGAGGCTTTTCAGAACAACGTGCAGCAGCGCAGCTATCTGCCGGCTTTGGGCCTGCGAGAATTACGGGAAACGATTGCCGACTACTACCAAGAAAAATTCCAGATACCCGTATCACGCGACCGGGTGGTGGTTGGTCCCGGCAGCAAGTCGTTGCTCTATGCCTTGATGTTGGCCCTGGGCGAAGAGATCATTCTGCCGCAGCCCTCATGGGTTAGCTACGCGCCCCAGGCCCACCTGCTTGGCAAACCTGTCACCTGGATTCCCACCCTTCCCGAGAACAACTACAATATAGAAATTGAGGTGCTGGAACAAAAAATTGCCGAGTCTCAGCAAAATTGGGGCAATCCAGAGGTGCTGGTCATCAATAGCCCCAACAATCCCACCGGCGCCATGATGCCGCCGGCAACCATAGAATATTTGGCCGATTTTGCCCGCGACCAGGGCTTGATGGTGATCAGCGATGAAATTTACGCCCTCATCACGCACGGCGATATTCCCCACGCTTCCATTGCCCAATACTATCCCGAGGGTAGTATTGTGCTGGGCGGTTTGAGCAAACATCTCTCCCTGGGCGGCTGGCGCTTTGGCCTGGCTATTCTGCCACCGGGACGCGCCGGCAAAGCCCTGCGCCAGGCCATCCAAAATATCGCCAGCAGCATTTGGTCTTGCGTTACCGCGCCGGTGCAATACGCCGCCCTGGTCGCCTACAGCGGCGATCCTGAAATAGAAGAATACATCGAGTTATGCGCCCGCGTGCACGGCCTGCGCACTCGCTATCTGTACGATATAATGATTGAACTGGACGTGCCGTGCGTGCAGCCAACCGGCGCGTTTTACGTATTTCCCTCGTTTGCCAAATGGAAAGAGCCGCTGGCCCGGCGAGGCGTGGAAACCAGTGACCAGTTGGCCCTCTACCTGCTGGAAAATTACGAACTGGCCACCCTGCCCGGCACAGCCTTCAATTGCACGCCCGAAAATTTATGTTTGCGCCTTTCTTCCAGCTATGCGGATGCCGGCACCGATAAAAAAGCCGAAAAATTACTTAAAACATTCAAAAAAGACCCCGATCCTGAACGTTTTATTGAAGACTATCACCCCCGTATGCACAAAATAGCCGGACGTTTTGCCGATTTTATTAATGATTTGAATAAAGTATGAGTTACGCAGTTCATGTCATTTCGATGAGCGAAGCGAAGAGAAATCTCCAATTTGGCCG